>NZ_JBFAQR010000002.1:0-268671 GCF_040678815.1 Kitasatospora sp. NPDC049285
GACGTAGGCCTCCATGATGACCGCGTAGAGCGCCCGGTCGATGCGGCGCCGGCGCTCCAGGAGGCTGGGGAAGAAGCTGCCGGTGCGGACCTTGGGGATGGCCAGCTCCAGATCGCCCGCCTGCGTGGTCAGGGTCTTGTCGCGGTGGCCGTTGCGCCAGGTGGTGCGGGCCTCGGTGCGCTCGCCCGGCTCGGCGCCGATCCGGGCGGTCGCTTCGGCCTCGATCAGCTCCTGCAGCATCCGCTGAGCGAGGACCCTGATCAACTCGATTCCGTCCGCCGAACGCAGTGACTCCATGAGGCGGAGTAGGTCAGACTGGGACAAGGCCATCGCGCACCTCTCACTCAACGAGCCTTCCTACTCGGAGAGTTACGCGATGGCTCCTTCATGACCAGGGGTTACGCCAAGATCCCTGCTACACCACTCCACGGGACGCCATCTGTGGCCGAACACCGACTCGGGCTGTACGGCCAACATCCCGGTTCAGGTTCAGACCGTCCTGGAGCTCCGGGAGCCAGTGAGTCTAAGCGGCCTGATGGGGTGTCAGATCTTCTGGTTGGCGCGCAAGAACTCGTGATCGACATCAGGTGTGCGGCGGGGAAGTCGCGGCCGGGTGCGCTCGGTCGGGCGGCCTAGGGAGGCACGGACGGATCAGCGCCGACGCTGTACGTCACGCCATCCTGTCGCAGTTCCATGGCGAAGCCGGATCCCTGTGAGAGAAGGGCGAGGGCCTCGCCGTACCGCCGGTGGTCGCTCAGCCAGGCGCCCACGATCCGGGTGGCGGGCGGATCCAGCTGGACGGCGATCTCGTCGAGTCGTCTGCGGATCCAAGAGATCGCGTCGTACGCCGACTCGACAATGGCATCGCCCAGCGGGAAGTCCCACACCCCCGTGGCCACGCTGCTGCACCAGAAGCTCGCGCTCTGCATGACGACAACCCGTGAATCCAAGGCGCTGATCAGCACACGATCACCTCGCTGCCCTGACCGGCGTGCTGGGACTGTCGAGCTCCTGGCAACGACTCTGCGGCGATCAGTGCCCAGATTCGCTTTCCGCCACCGGGACTGAGAATGCTCTTCCACTCAAGGCTCAGCGCCTGAACCAGGACGAGCCCTCGTCCGTGATCGTTGTCCTCAGCAGCCTCGATGCGGGCTGGCAGCTTCGAACTCGCATCGCCGACCGCGACCTCCAGCCCGGCCGCGCCGGCGGCCAGGAAGACCTCGAAGTCACCGTCAGGTCCACTGCTCCCGTGGATGACTGCATTGCTGGCCAGTTCGGCCACGACCACCTCGGCGTCATCAATGACAACCTCCGAGTAGCCCCACTTGAGCAACTCGCCACGGACTCGTGCGCGGAGGGTGGGGACGGAGTCCCGCAGGGCGGGGAAGCTCTCCTGCCAGGAGAGCGCATCGGCGGTTTCGGCCGGCTTGCTGGTCGTCGTGCGCACAGTGCCCTCCTGTGAGTGTCGATGGCTGGTTTGAGCAGCGAACTGTCCGGCGGGCCGGATGGCTGGTCGTACGCAGGCTGATCTTGGTGCCGGAGGCGACGAGAAGTGGCCCACGATCGCCTGGCGACGCATCAACTTCACTGCGGGAAACGCCCTGAGAGAAGACCAGGTGACGGTCGGGGTGGTCTGCGAGAAGGTAAGAATGGTCAGCTTTCCCGGATCCAGCCGAATCCGGTGTTGTACCCGTGCCACGCTGACGAGACAGCACGAGGCCGAGGAGCGGTCCGGGCAGGGGAAGGCGGGTGGCAGACAGCGATGGCTGAGGCGTCGTTGCTCGGCGGGTGCCTGGAACGACTGGACTGGTCGCCGGAACGCCTCGCCCGGGAGATCAACCGGCTGTGCGGGCCCGGCACCATCAGCAGCAAGGCGCCCTACGGGTGGCTGCGAGGATCCTGCCCGAGAGGGCGGCTGCCCCAGGTGGTCGCAGAGATCCTGTCCAGCCGACTCAACGAACCAGTGCGCGCGGAGGCCTTGTGGCCCTCCAGACTCAGGGCCGGCGGGGTCCTGCTGTCTGCCGACGACGGCCTGGATCTGCCGTGGACCCAGAACGGGACGCGGCAATGCTCCACCCTGCTGACCGGCGGAGGAGCGGCCGAGCAGAGCGTCCCCGCGCTGCTCCCGGTAGCCGGGCACTCGCTGATCGGGCCCGCAGTCGACTGGCTGACGGCCCCCGATGAGCAACTGCAAGCGCGTTCGATCGGTGCGGAGGTCGGCCCCGCCGCCGTGGACATCCTGATCGACCGCATCACCCAACTTCGCCGACTCGATGATCTCCAAGGAGGCCCGCTCGTCCTCGACTGGGTCGCCCAGGACCTTCACTGGGCTGCAACCCTGGTTCGCGGCGGCGCCTACGACAACCAAACCGGCGTGCGCCTCCACGAAGCGCTCGCCGAACTCGCGCAACTTGCGGGTTGGGTGGCAACCGACCTCGATCGTGTCGCTCTCGCCCAGCGCTACTTCCTCACCGGGTTGCGAGCCGCGCACACTGCGGGCGACCGCCTGCTCGGCGCGAACATCGTCTCCTGCCTGAGTTACCAAGCGGCGTGGCACGGTGCCGACGATGATGCCTTGCGGCTGGTCAAGGTGGCCCGAAAGGGAGCCGCCGGCAACGAGAGTGGAGCTGTCCAAGCCCTGCTCGCCACCCGTCAGGCCAGGGCGCACGCGAAGCTCGGCGACGTGGGGGGATGCGGGCGAGCACTGGAGGAGGCCGCCGCCTTCGGATCGGCCATCGACGGAGCAACGGACCCGCGCTGGTCCTACTGGGTAACGCCGGCGGTGCTGGCCGCTGACGCGGGCCGCGCCTGGCTCGAGCTCGGCAGACCAGCCCGAGCGGAAGAATATCTCGTGCGTGGGCTGGAGATGTTCGGTCAGGACCAGCCCCGCAACCGCCTGCTGCACAACGCCTCGCTCGCCGAGGCCCGGCTGGCCCGGGAGGACGTCGAGGGGGCCGCCGCCGCGGCGCACAGCGCGATGGATCTGAGCGCACACCTGGACTCGCAACGCGCCCGTGCCCGGCTTCGCGTCCTGCACACGGGCTTCGGAGCCAGGGACACCTCGGTGGCTCGCGAGGTATGCGGCAGGGTGGAGGACATCCTGTCCGCGTAGGCTCAGCTCGATCCGTAAGAAGGAGACCGCGTGCACGTCCGCTCCCAGGTCCCCCTGGCCCCGCTGACGACCCTCGGGATCGGCGGGGCCGCCGAGTCCCTCATCGAGGTGACGGAGTCGGACCACGTCCCCGCAGCCATCGACTACCTCCGTGGGCTCGGGATCCGCCCCCTGGTTCTGGGCAGCGGTAGCAACGTCCTTGCGGCGGACACCGGGTGCTCCGGGGTGGTTCTGCGCATGGCAACTCGTGGGGTTGCCCTCCAGCCGCAGCCTGACGGCCAGAGTGTGCTCGCCACCGTGGAGGCGGGGCACCCACTCCAGGACCTGGTGGAGCTGACCATTGCGGAGGGCCTCACCGGCATGGAGACGCTCATCGGCATTCCCGGCACGGTCGGGGCCACGCCGGTACAGAACGTCGGCGCGTACGGGCAGGAAGTCGCTGACACGCTCGTCAGCGTCGAGGCCTGGGACTGGGAGACCAACCGCCCGGTCCGGATTTCCGCCGCAGACTGCGGCCTCGGGCACCGGACCAGCATCTTCAAGCGGTCCACCCGCTGGACTCTGCTGCGGGTGCTGTTCCGACTTCACCGGTCGCAGCTGAGTACCCCGATCACCTACGGCATGGTCGCCGAACGGCTGGGCATCGCAAAGGGCCAGCGCGTCCCGCTCGCCGACGCCGCCGCGGCGGTCCTCGCGGTACGACGGAGCAAAGGCATGGTCCTGACTCCCGGGGATCCCGACGACCGCTCGGCAGGCAGTGTCTTCCTCAGCCCTGCGATCAACGCGGACCTCGCGAAGCGCCTGCGCGTCCGGCAGGCCCCGGTCAATGACTTCCCTGACGGTTCCACCCGGGTGAGCGCGAGTTGGCTCATCAAGGAGGCCGGCTTCTCCCTCGGCCAGATGGTTGCTGATGGTGTCAGGCTGTCCAACAGGCACTACACACTGGTCACGGAGAGCGGTGCCACGTCCGCAGCCTTCGCGGCCGGTGCTGAACGGCTGGCCCTGGACGTTCTGAAGGTGACCGGGGTGCGGCTCACACCAGAACCCGACCTCTTCGGCCACGAGCCCGTGTACACGCGACTCGTCGAAGCCGTGCAGGTGCAGCGGCCGTCCAGCACCCTGGTGCCCGCGGCGGACTGAGGCCCACGCGAGTGTTCGCGTCCGGGCCCAGCAGGCCAGATCCTCCGAACCGATGCGGACCAAATACGTTCCGTCAATCAGCCCGTACGGGGGGAGCATCCGTGGGGAAGCGGCGTCGGCTACTTGACCGTCCAGGTCGACGGTCTCGGCCGGCGCAATCGGGGATGGTGAAGATGCGGCGGTGGCACTCATCACGGACTGCGTCGTCATCGCCCTTGCACCTCCCTTCCTCCGGACCGTCGCTTCACCAGCAGTGATTGATGTCAAGTCAGAACGCTAAGAGCATGGTTGGTTGCGAACCCGGAAAATTCTTCCGGGGGCAGGACGCCGGGCACCGCAAAGCTGGGGGGTATGCGTGGGATGACCGAAATGCTGAGCGTCGGCGAGCGCGTCGCCTGGTACCGCCGACGGCGAGGCATGTCGCAGGAGGTGCTCGCCGGTCTCGTCGGCCGAACGGCTGACTGGCTGAGCAAGGCGGAGAACGGTCGCATCGAACTGGACCGGCTGTCTGTGATCAAAGCCCTGGCTGATGCTCTCGACGTCCAGCTCGGTGACCTGCTCGCCGAACCGTCCCTCCTGGACTGGACGACCGACGCCCGGGGTGGCACCGTGCCGAGGCTGCGCGAAGCCCTCATGGACTACAGGAGCATGTCTCCGCTGCTGGCGCCCGAGCCGGCAGGCCCTCCACCCGACTTGGAGATCCTGCGCGCCGAGGTCGGAACCGCCTGGTCTTCCTACCAGGACGCCAGATATGCCCGCGCTACCCGTCTCATCCCCGGCATCCTCGTGGAAGCCCAGCGGGCGGTCCGTGCATACGAGGGTGACCAGCAGTTACAAGCCCAGGCGCTGCTTGCAATGGCCTACCAGGGTGCAGCCATGGTGCTGACGAAGATAGGCGAGTCGGATCTGGCCTGGATCGCCGCAGACCGAGGCCTTGCCGCTGCCCAGGAGGCTGGCAACCCCATCATCGTCGGCTCGCTGTTCAGATCCGTCTCCCACTGCCTCCTCGCCAATGGGCGCCTTGCCGCCGCGCGGGACCTGGTCACGGACGCGGCTGGCTACATGGAAGGCGGTCTCGTAGACGCTTCACCGACGCATCTATCGGTCTACGGCACACTGCTTCTCGTCGGGGCGATGGCCGCGGCCCGCATCGACGACCGCGCCGCTGCCCGTGAGTTTCTCGCCGAAGCCGATCGGGCGGCCCAGCGCCTGGGCCACGACGCCAACCACATGTGGACGGCATTCGGACCGACCAATGTCGCAATCCACCGTGTCTCAACGGCCATGGAGCTGGGCGACGTCCAGATCGCCGCCGACCTGGGACCACGTGTGGATTCCTCCACCCTGCCGCTCGAACGCCGCGTACGCCACACGCTCGAAGTCGCCCGTGCCTACAGCGCGCAAAATCGTATGGACGAAGCCCTCGCCCTCGTTCTTGACGCCGAGGAGCTGGGCCCCGAACAGGTGCGCTACCACTTCATCCCCCGGCAGCTGGTGACTACGTGGGTCCGTCAGCAGCGCGGGAAGCCGACTCACATTCTCGCGGGCGTGGCCCAACGGCTCCGCATCATCGGATGAGATGCCGCCGGACGACTACAGTCGTCGCCATGAGCGACTCCGAACTCAACGAGGCCGTATCCCAGCCTCGCACCGCCGCTGGCGTACTGTTCTTCGACGAAGCCGGGCATGTGCTCCTGGTCAAGCCCACCTACAAGCCCGGCTGGGAGATCCCCGGTGGCTACCTGCATCCGGGCGAGACACCGAGCCAAGGTGCGGCTCGGGAGGTCAAGGAGGAGCTCGGCATTACCCCACCCGTTGGTCGACTCCTCGTCGCGGACTGGGCACCCCACCCGACCGAGGGGGACAAGCTGCTCTTCGTCTTCGACGGGGGCATCCTCCAAGCCGAGGACCGCGCCCAGATCATCCTCGACGGGGTGGAAATCGGCGAGTACGCCTTCCACGACTCGGATCAGATCGACAGCCTTCTCATCCCGCGCCTCGCCCGCCGCGTCCACGTTGCCCTGGAGGCCCGATCACGTGCGGAGACTGCGTATTTGGAGCACGGCGCGCGTCGGGGTGGCGACGACATGTAGTGGTCCCCAGGACGACGGTGCCCTGCTGATCTCAAATCGGGGCGGGGACGGCTGAGCTGGTGTGGCAGGTCTAGTCACAGCAGAATCGGCAAGGAAACCAGGCCACGCATCAACCTTGTGTGCCGCCACTCCAACTCCTCGGTGGGCACAGCGAGGCGTAGCTGGGGGAAACGCGTGACGAGGGCACGGAGCGCAATCCCGCCTTCGGCCCGTGCCAGTGGAGCCCCGAGGCATCGGTGGACGCCGTGTCCGAAGGCGAGGTGCCCTCCGGTCTCGCGGTCAAAGTCGAGCCGGTCCGGCTCGGGGAAGCGGGCAGGGTCGCGGTTCGCGGCGCCCGGCGCGATGAGCACGGGTGCCCCTGCGGGAATCTCCGTGTCACCCAGCCTGATGCTTTCGGTCGTGAACCGGAACGTGGCCACGCTGACGGGGGAGTCGAGCCGAAGCAGCTCGTCGACGGCTGTCTCGACTAGACCGGGCTCTTCGCGTAGGCGGTGAAGCGATTCCGGAGCCTGGAGCAGCGCCAGCAGACCGTTGCCGATCAGGTTGGTGGTGGTCTCGTGCCCGGCCACCAGGAGGAGCACCGCGAGGGAGACGAGTTCGTCCTCGCTTAGCCGGTCCTCGCCGTCGCGGGCGCGGATCAAGTCATTGAGCAGGCTGTCGTCGGGGCTGCGGCGCTTGGACGCGATGAGGTCAGCCATGTAGCCGGCGACGGCATGTGAGGCGGAGTCGATTCGTTCGGGCTGTCCGGCCGCGAAGAGTTCGTTCGACCAAGCGCGCACCGCCGCGCGGTCGGCTGCGGGAACCCCCAGCAGTTGGCAGATGACAGTGACGGGCAGCGGGATGGCGAGGGTCGCGATGGCGTCGGTCTGCACGCCGGGCACCCAGGCGTCGAGCAGTTCGTCCGTCACGCTGGCGATGTACGGGTGAAGGCGCGCGACGGCACCCGGCGTGAACGCCTTCGTCACCAGGCTTCGCAGTCGTGTGTGCTGGGGCGGATCGGTGGCCAGCATGCTCTGGGACACGGCGGGGTGCAGGTTACGTCCGGTGTCCTTGCCACCGAAGAAGGCCGCCGTGTCCTTGGACAGCCGCGGGTTGGTGAACGCCTCCCTGGCTTCGGCGTAGCCGGTGACGAGGTAGCTCGATCGCCCTCCTCCACTAGGCATCTTCTGGACCGGCGAAGCGCTTCGGAGCGCCGCGAAGGTGGGGTACGGGTTCTGGAAGAAGCCTGGGTCCTGAAGTGGGTTGCTCATGCTCATCCCTGTGCCGTTTCGAGCATCGGTGCCTCGCGCGAGGCCGTTCGGACGATGTCGCTTGCGGCATACGCCCGCGCCACCGAGCGTAGCCAGATGGTCTCGGCGCGGAGATCTCCCGCGCGGGCGGCGGTTCCGGGTGCCTGCGGTGCCCGAGCGAATTCCGGCTCGGCACCGGCGCGCATCGCCCGGATGGCCGCTGCCAGGATGGCTGCCTCGACCGCTGCGTCGCCATCGGCGGTGCCGGCCAGGTTTCGGCGCTCAACTTCCCGGGTGGCCGCCTGCTGGACCGTGAGCGATCGGTAAGGGCGCAGGGTAAGGATGCCGTCGTTGATCTCGACGACCCGACGGTGGAGCAGGAAGTCGGCGTCGTTCTCGCCGATGGTGTCGTCGTCGAGGACGATCTCGGGCAGGGCCGCAGTGAAGTCCTGCCACAGGGGATCGAGGTCGGCGATCGACTTACGCTCCCAGCGGCGGCGGAGGAACTGCGTGAGCGGCCAGAGTGCGGCCGGCAGGGTCAGGCCAGCGGTGATGAGGAGCACGCCGACGGCCGGAGCCGTGACGCCGAAGGCGCAGGAGACCGGAGAAATCAGGCTGGTGCAGCGTTGCCCGCCGGGGATGGCATCCCAACCGAACAGGGCCGCAACGGCATTGATGGTCTTGTAGGCGGCGTAGAGAAGAGCGAAGACGCAACCGAGGGCCGTGGTGCGAAGGCCGATGCGCTGGCTCTTTCGGGTGGCGGTGCGCGATCGGGCCCACGTCTGGGTGAGGCAGTCGTAGACGGCGTATCCGAGGAACGCGATGTACGCGGCGGAGTAGATGTGCAAGGAGGCAGGAGCCTCATCGAGCTTGCCCCGGAGCTCGGCCGCACTCCACATAAGGCTGCGCGAGGTGACCATAAACGCGACGGCCATCGTGGCGACGGCCAGGCCCAGGAGCCGGAGCCGCCATCGAAGCCGGCGCCGAGCCTCGCTCGCATCGTGGTTGAGGAAGAGGAGTACCGAGGAGACGCTGGCCGCTGCGGACAGGGTCGCGGTGTTGCTCACCAGCCGTGAGAAGTCTGGCGTGATGGAGTCCTCCAGGGTTCGGATCGCCGGTTGGTAGGCGCTGAAGGCGATCGCGAAGCACCCGAGGAAGGCGGAGAGGCTCAGGGTGCCGGCGGGACGCTGGCCGGGGCGGCGTCTGAATGCCCAGTAGAGCGATGCGGCCAGTAGCAGGAGGGGCATGCCGCCGAAGATGGCGCTGATCATTGGTCGTTCTTTCGGGTCAGGCGAAGATCGCGTCCCAGCGCTCGTCGGCCGCTACGGGCCGACGGGGTGGGAGCAGGCGTTCGCGGTACACGCGTTGGCGGATGAGCGTGGCCATGTACTCGGCCTCGCGCTCGTCCGCTGTGGTGTAGGCCGTACGGCCGGACATGCGCTGAATGAGGGTCGGGTTCAGCCCGATGGCGGCCGTGACGTCGTCGCCGAGTGAGAGCGATCCTGGGTGGTCACAGAGGATGTGGCTTATCTCGTGCGCCAGGATGTGCATCTGGTGAGCAGTCGAGGTCCCCTGCTCGACGAACAGGAAGTCGGCGGTGGGCGTTTCGACGCGGATGCCGCATGGAGTGTCGGCAGTGCTGTTCGGGTCGAGGGCCTGGAGGACGATCGGCTTTCCCCGTAGGGCGGCGACGGCCTCACGGAGCTGCTGGGTACCGAAGCGGTGGGGCAGTTCGAGGCGCGCGAGGCGTTCCTCGCAGGCAGCCCGAAGGTGGCTCTTAGCCATGATCTCCCCTTACAGGGACACGGTCGCTGGGACGTGTCGGTCGGAATGCGGCCGAGCAGAGGGTTTCGCGTACAGCGCGGGTGGGAGATCGACAGCGAGCTGGGCATCACGACGAGCGTCGCGGTCCGCCCGGCCGCCGACCTGCCCTGGTCGGTGGTGCCGGAGATCGGACACGGCAACGGCGACGCGCCTTCTCACTGCCGAAGCGTCAGTGCCCCATGGCGACGCCGCCATCGACGGGAATGACTGCTCCCGTGATGTAGCCCGCATCCTCACTCGCCACGAAGCGCACCGCCGAGGCGATCTCCCGCGGTTGGGCAATCCGACCGAGCGGGACCTGGGCGACGATCTCGTCCATGCGTTCCTGGCCGAGAACTGCGGTCATGTCCGTCTTGGTGAGGCCGGGGGCCACCACGTTCGAGGTGATACCCCTGCTGCCGTACTCGCGAGCCAGAGAGCGAGCGAAGCCGACGAGACCGGCCTTGCTAGCCGCGTAGTTGGACTGGCCGGCCTCGCCTGCCAGAGCGACGGCGGACGAGATGAAGACCAGTCGGCCCCCTCGGCGCGCGCGGATCATCGCGCGCACAGCCCGCTTCGCACAGCGGTATGCGCCAGTGAGGTTGGTGTCGATCGTTGCCGCCCAGTCCTCCTCTGCCATCCGCAGAAGCAGGCAGTCCCTCGTCACACCAGCGTTGATGATCACGACGTCCGCAGGCCCATGCTCGGCTTCGACTGCGGTGAAGGCGCGCTCGACATCGTCGGCGACGGTCACGTCGCACTGCACCGCGAAGAGACCGAGGGGCGGCTCGCCGGAGCGGTAAGTCACAGCAACGCGGTCACCGCCCTCGGCCATCTGCCGAGCCACCTCCAACCCGATTCCCCGACTCCCACCAACCACCAGAACCGAACGACCAGGCATTCCCCTACTCCCTCTTGCACAAGCCAGAAACCGCAGGCCGCGCAGGAAGCAGCTCGGCGACGGTGACGTTGCGGAACTACTGCTTCCGGGAACCGGCGCATCCTCACCATGCCTTGGGCTGAGCGGAAGTCGCACTTCCGGGAAGCGGCAGTTCCGCTTACGGAGTGTGGCCAATCTGGGTCGTTGGTTGAATCGTAAATAGCTGTGGTGGCGCGGATTCGATGGGGGCGGGTGCGCGTCCCGGGCCGACACGGAAAGGAAATCCGGAGCGAGAGCGGCGCCGGAACCTGAATGCGATCTCCCGCCTGTCTCGATTGATGGGCAGCGACAGGTATACGCTCCGTGACGCGGATCTTGAGTTCAAGATTTTCTGACGCGGTGTAGCTTTTGGCGTGATATGAGCCACAAGATCAAATAAAGAAGATCGCCCACGACCACCGTAAAATCACCCGTTATGAGCACGATGATCGAGGCGGCAGGCGGTGCGGAGGACCACAGTGAGTCCCTCGGCGACCTTCTCCGGTACTGGCGGGGCCGCCTCGATCCTCACCGCATCCCCGGTTTGGTCCGCGAGGGCCGGCGCAGCCCAGGGCTGTCGCAGAAGGAAGTGGCTCGCCTCACCGGCGTCACCGATCGGTGGTACCGCGAACTGGAACTGGGGCGACAGGCCAACTTCTCCGACGACTTCCTGGATCGGTTGGCGTTCACACTCCGACTGTCCGACGCTGAGCGCCGCGGTCTCTACCTGCGTGCGACTGGCCGGGAGCCCGCACCCCGAGGCGGCGCCGACGCAAAGGCGATCCAGGCGCTGGATGCCCCGATGCAGCGGTTCCTGGATAGCCAGCTCCCCAATCCGGCCTACCTCTCCGACGAAGCCTGGAACATCTTCGGGCACAACCAGCCGCAGGCCGACTGGTTCCCCTGGATACCCTACGAGCCCAACCTTATGCGGTGGGCCTTCCTCTACCCCGAAGCCCGCGAGCAGCTGGTCAACTGGCGAGAGGACTGGGCCAGTCCGTTCCTGGCCCAGATCCGATTCGCTTGCCTTCATCATCCCGAGAGCAAGCCTCTCCAGCAGCTCAAGCGAGATGTTCTGGCGGGAAATGCCGAGGCGCGTGAGATCTGGGAAAAGCACGAGGTGGTTGTACATCCCGACGGGCATGAGCGTCGATTGAGGCTGCCGTATCACGGCGACCAGGAGATCGCGGTGCACATCATGGCCCTGGCGCCACTCCGGAGCACTGCTACGCGATTTATCGTCTTGATGAAGTCGTAAGGTGCCCCAGCAAAGCGTCAGCGGGCCCATTCGAGCTAAATGGCTCGAATGGGCCCGCTGTCGTTTATTGAATGACGCGCTTGGATTATTCGTTCAGGTCGAGGCCCGCGAAGTCGTCCCCTGATGGGAGTCCTTCCAGGTTTCGGGCCTGCTCGATGACCGTGTGCACCATCTTGAGGCTCGCTGTCGACAGGCCAGCGGATCGAAGCGCTACCTGGGCGATCTTCTGATCTCTCATCGCCGCCACCAGCTTGATCTCGGCCTCTGTGTGCTGGGCGACGTCATCGTCGAAGAAGTAGCCGGCGGGAACTCCGAAGAAGGCCGCGAGTGCCTTGATCGTCTCCATCTTCGGGTTTCCGCGCGCGCCGGTGCGGAGCTGCTGGATCCCGCTCGCCGTGATCGCGCCCTCGCCCGCTTCCTTGATGGCCTGGGCCACCTCGGCGTACGTATACGGGCCGCGGTCGTCGGGGTGGACCTCCTTGAACAAGTGGTCCAGCCGCTCGGCGAAGGTCCGCCCTGCTCTCTCGGTCATGTCCACCTCCTGTCGTCCTGGCGAGTCTAGCCACTGCAGTGTGTCGACCAGAACCCAGGGCCCTCCGCGCAACACTGCAGTTGACGAAATGACGCAACTGCAGTGTACGTTGATCCCACCAGAGATCGCTCAGCAGTTGATACGCGCTGGTGAGGCCGGGTGGAAACCACCCTGGACTGATCGCGAACGTGCCTCGTATGGTGCTGCTCCCGCCGCTCAGGACGGGGCCAGCGAAGGGGAGAGGACAGTTGATGCGCGGACCACCGTGACCGGTGAGCCGGGGTGAAAAACGAGACCGGCGCCCGGGAGCTACCAACTCCTGGACGCCGGGGCTGGCACCCCGAAGGGCACCGATTCACAACCACGCAGGCGGCGGGGCTTTTGCACGAGAACCGCCACCTGCGCTCCTACAAGCAACGGAGTATCGCATGCTCACGACCGTGAGCGGAACCTTGGCATGTCCGGACGCCGACCGTCCGCAGCGCCTCGCCGCACAGCTCACCGACATGATCCCCGGCGCAGTCACCATCCGCGTCAGCCTCACCGACCCGACGAGGCAGTGGCCTCATCCGCACGCCATCGCCAAGGACGCGGCCGGTAGGCCGATCGAGCTGAGCCGGACCACGTCCAGGACCGCAGCGCGCTGGATCCTCCGGGTCTGGCCGCAGGCGGACTGGAGTCTGACCCACACGCTTCACCTCGGCACCGCAACGCTCGCTGGCAGCAGCGACCGCATGCTCGCAGGTCGGGGCCGTTGACATGTCGCGGATCCGACCGGTCAAGCCGGAGGCGTTCGTCTCCGAGACGCTCGCCGAGCTGACTCTCGCCGCCGAGCGCACCTTCTTCGGCCTCACGACCGAGTGCGACGACCGAGGGCGCCACAAGGACAACGCGGCGATCATCTACGGAAAGCTGTGGGTCGTGCGCGGCGACCAGAGCCCGGTGGACGTTGAGAACCACCTCCTGCAGATGGAGAGGTCCGGCCTGATCTGCCGGTACGTCGGGTGCGACGGCAAGCGCTACCTCCACTACGTGACCTGGGACAGGCACCAGAAGATCGACAAGCCGAGTCTGTCCAGGCTGCCCGCGTGCCCTCACCACGCACCCGAGCGATGCGGACTCTGCAAGGGTCCCTGCGCTCACCGGCCCGAGGCTTCGCCGAAGCCTCCCCGAGAGTTCGACGAGGCTTCGCTGGCCTCGCCCCGAGCCCTCGACCTGCCCGCGCAGCCCGTACCGAACCCTCCCGCGCTCACCGACGACGGATCCGCCTCGATGCAGGACGCCCTCCTCGGCCTCGAGGACGCGCCCGCCAATGCCGCACAGAGAATCGCAGGTCAGGGGGCCTTCGCCGAGGATCCCCCGAAGACTCCCCGAAGCCTCGGCGAGGGCTCGGCGCCTGGATCTAGGATCTTGGATCCTGGATCTTCTTTCCCTACGGGGCGCACAGCGCCCGACGCCACCGCCTCGGCCAAGGACCTCCTCGCCGAGTACGTCACCGCCTGCGCCGAGCGCCCACCGGGCGACGTGCTCGGGCACCTGGGCCGGATCACCAAGAAGCTCCTGGACGAGGGCATCGCGGTGGAGCACATCCGCGCCGGGCTCCAGCGGTTCGCCGAGATCCAGGGCCACCCGAGTCGCCTGCCGAGCCTGGTGAACGACTCCATGAACTCACGAGGCTCCGGTTTGGCGCGGCCGGGATTCCGGCCTAACGTGCCCGCTCACCAGCCGTGGACCAACCCGGTCGACGCTGTGGCCGCCTACGCCGAGGAGCTGTGATGCGCACCCGCGAACCTCAGACCCTCGGCGAGGGAACCCTCGACCGGGTGGCCCGGATCCTGGCCGCCCGCCGCATCGACCCGGCTGCCGTCGCCGCACTGAGCGATGAGCCAGCGCCGTACTCGGCGACGGAGGCCCTGTCCGCCGGGATGCCGCCCCGCTACCGGGGCGCGGCGGCCGAGCACCCGCAGGTCCTGGCGTGGGTCCGCGAGGTCGCTCGGCAGGCTGTCGCCCCGAGCATCGGGGCTCGGCGGCAGGTCGCGACCGGCCCGAGCCTGCTGATGGCCGGGGTGGTCGGGGCAGGCAAGACGCACGAGTCGTACGGCGCGGTCACCGCGCTGGTGCAGGCCGGCATCGGCGTGCGCTGGCGCGCGACCACCGCCGCAGACCTGTATGCCGACCTGCGGCCCCGCCAGGGGGTGGACAGCGAGAGGGAGCTGGCCGCCGTCAGCCGGGTACCGCTGCTGATCATCGACGACCTCGGCGCGGCGAAGGCCACCGAGTGGACCGAGGAGGTCACGTACCGGCTGATCAACCGCCGGTACAACCACCTGCTCCCGACGCTGATCACCACCAACCTCGCGATCGGCGACCTGCGCGCCTACCTCGGGGACCGCGTCACCTCCCGACTCGCGCAGATGACCACCCGGGTCCAGTTCGAGCCGGTCGACCGCAGACGACTCCAGCGCGCCGCCTGAACCGACACCAGGCCGCCGCCGGGCCGCGCCCGAGCACCGCCCGATGCACCTCCCGACCCAGCGCACCCCTCCGCCGACGCCCACCGCGCGCGGAGAGCGATCGGAGCAACCCCGCATGAGCACCACGACGATCAGCCCTGCCCGCCACCGCTCACTCGGCGACCACACCTGGCAGGACCAGGCCGTCTGCCAGCCGACCGAGTACAACCCGGTCGACCCCGAGATCTTCTTCCCCGAGCCCGACGAGACCGACAAGATTGCCGCCGCCAAGGCGCTGTGCAGCCAGTGCCCGGTCCGCCGCGCCTGCCTGGACGCCGCGCTGGAGGCCAACGACACCCACGGCATCCGGGGCGCGACGACCGAGGAGGAGCGCGAGCCGCTCCACGAGAAGATCGCCTCCCGCCTCGACTACTCCCGGGTCAACGCCACCCTGGCCGGGCGCGACATCCACCTCACCAAGACCGAGCGCCGTGCGGTGGTCATCGCCGGATACCGACATGGCGTCAGCGTTGAGCGCCTCGCCCGGCTTCTGAAGATCACCGAGGAGCACGCCCAGAAGCTGTACCGCGAGACCCGCCGTGCCATCCGGAACCGAGACCTGGAGCAGAGCACGAAGACCACTCAGCCACCCAGGCCGACCGGCGAGCGCCTCGGCCGCGACGACTTCGGGACGGCGGCGTGACCACGGCAGCAGCACCGACCACGGCGCTCGTCACCGCCTGGGACCGTGCGGTCATCATCGCCCTCGGCGGCGCGGGATGCGCCCTGTCGTACGACGCCCTCCAGCAGATGGCCGTCGCCATCCACGTCCGCGGATTCCTCACCTACCTCTTCCCCCTGGTCATCGACGGCTTCATCGCTTACGGCGTCCGGGCCCTGCTGGTCCTGCGGGATGCACCGTGGCGAGCCCGCGCCTACGTCTGGACCCTGTTCGGCACGGCGACCGGTGCCAGTCTCTGGGCCAACGCCCTGCACGCGATCAGGATGAACGAGCAGGACACCTTGGTCACCGGCCTGCGGCTCGGTGACTCGGTGGTCGCGGTCTTGTCCACCCTCGCCCCGCTCGCCCTGGCCGGAGCAGTCCACCTCTACATCCTGATCGCCCGGCGGCCGGTCAGCGGAAGTGACCGAGGTGACCTCGGACAGCCCGGTCTCTCCGGCCAGGCCGGTCAGGTCACTCAGGTCGAGCGCATCCCGGTCACCCCGACCGCCCGCCTCGGACAGCACCAGCCGCAGCCCGGTCAGGTCAGCTCCGGGCAGCCGGTCACCGCACTGACCGAGGCGCCCAAGGTGTCCCTGGACAAGCATCGACCGGACAGCCACGCGGTGACCGGCGACGGCGGTCGGACGGTCAGCACCGGCCGGCGCCCCGCCGACACCGGTCACGGTGACCCGCTGATCTGCGCCGCTGACCTGGGCGGACAGCCGGTCAGCACCCCGGCGGACAGCACCCGGTCGGTCAACCCCGAGCCGCTGACCGCGTCGGCGGTCAGCGCCCCGCCGGTCACTGACCGGCCGGTGACCGCTCCGCCGGTCAGTCACCGGGACGACCGGACAACCGGTGACCGGCGCGGTGACCCCGACACCGAGCGGCTGCTGGAGATCGCCCGGATGGCGGTCAGGGACGAGGACAAGCTGACCCGGAAGGTGGTCGCCCAGGCGATCCGCGGTCAGCAGATCCCGCTGTCCTCTGACACGCTCACCGCCCTGATGGCCCAGCTGCGCGAGCAGACCGCACAGTCGGCGACCGCCACCCGGAACTGACCGGGAAGCACCTGGGGCGGGTGACCGGGCCGGTCACTCCAGCCGGTCACCCGCCCCAGGTCAGCCACCCCACGACCTCCTCCACCGAACCGGAGAGCACCACGATGCGCACGACCCCCGCCACGACCGTCGAGGTGGACACCTGGATCGCCGTCCTGCACGAGAACGGCCACCTGCACCAGGCCGAAGCAGGCCCCGACGGCACCTGGACCGTGCAACGTCGCCGACACAGCCGCCCCTGGACCCTCCACCACCCCGTCCTGGCCATGGACTTCATCGAGGACATCCTGCGCGACATCCAGCAGCAGAGCGCGGAGACGGGGCGATGACCGCCCGGACTCCGGAGGGCACCACCCACGGCGGTGAACGTGACCTTGATCAGGCTCCTGGCGGAGCAAGTTGTGGGGTAAGCGATGCTTACCCCACCCCCGCCCCGAAGGGGACGGAGGCATCCCGTTCGGCAGTCGACCCAGGGGGGCCGGCTGCCGAACGGGAGGTCGGCCCAAGGGTGCCGACAAAGGGGAAGAAGCCGACCGTCGCAGCCCGCACCGCCTCGCGCCGCCGCCGCCCGCGCCACAGCGCACAGCGCCGCACGTGCACCAGCCTGCGCTTCAGCGAAGCCGAGTGGACCGCCGTCCAACACGCCGCCGACGCCGCAGACCTCGCCCCCGGCGGCTTCGCAGCGGCGGCCACCCTCGCCGCCGCAACCAGCGCCAACCCCACCGCAGCCGTCGCCGACTACCGGCGCGGCATCCAGGAACTCATGGAGTCCAACCGGCAGCTCGGCGCAGTCGGCAATAACCTCAACCAGCTGGCCCACTACGTCAACGCCGGCGGCCAGCCCGGAGCCGACCTGCGCCAGCTCCTGCACCGCGTCGAAGACGCCATCGGCACGGTGGACGAGGCCGTGGCCTGGCTGGTCCGCCGATGATCCCCAAGATCCGCACCGGTACGGGCGGCACCTACGGCCTGGTGCGCTACCTCTTCGGCCCCGGCAAACGCGACGAGCACACCGACCAGCACCTCGTCGCTTCCTGGAACAGCTTTGCGCCTGACCCCGGACGAAACGCCCACCACAGCGTCGCCCAACTCGCCGCCCAACTCGACCAGCCGGTCAAGGCCCTCGGCGACACGGCACCCACCACCACGATCTGGCACTGCTCGGTACGCACCGACCCCGGCGACCGCTACCTCGAAGATGCCGACTGGGCGAAGATCGCCTGCCGCATCGTCCACGCCACCGGCATCGCCCCCGAAGGCGACACGGCCGCCTGCCGGTGGGTCGCCGTGCGCCACGCCGACGACCACATCCACATCGCCGCCACCCTCGTACGCCAGGACGGCCGCCACGCCGACCTCAAGTTCGACAAGCGCAAGGCTCAGGCCGAGGCCCGCCTTATGGAGAAGGAGTACGGCCTCCGACAGCTCAACCCCGGCGACGGCACCGCAGCCAAACTCCCCACCAGCCAGGAACGCTTCAAGGCCGAGCGCACCGGCCACGCCGAGACCCCGCGCGAGACCCTGCGCGGCGCGGTCCGCCAGGCCGTCACCGGAGCCGCCACCGAAGCCGAGTTCTTCGCCCGCCTGAGCTCGGCCGGCCTTCGCGTCAAGCCCCGCCTCGCCCCCTCCGGCGACACCCTCGGCTACTCGGTCGCGCTGCCCGGCGACCGCAACCGCGAAGACCAGCCCATCTGGTTCTCCGGCTCCACGCTTGCTCCCGACCTCTCCCTACCCAAGATCCGCCAGCGCCTGGCCTCCGGCCCCGTCGACCAGGCCGCCCTGGCAACCGAAGCCGACAAAACCGGCACGAACACCCGCTGGTCAGCACCGGCCAAGGCCCGCCGCCACGCGACCCAGCTCGCCGAGCGCGCCGCTGTCGACCTCGACACCGGTGGAGACGACGGAGCCGCCCAGCTCGTCGGCGTCGGTGAACTCCTCGACGCTGTCGTCCAGACCGCACCGGCCGCCACCCGAGACGAACTGCGCGCTGCCGCCCGCGCCTACGAGCGCGCCACCCGAAGCCACGTCAGTGCCGAGCGGGCCGACAACCGTGCCCTGCGCTCAGCAGCCCGAGGCATCATCCATGCTGGCGGCGCGCTCGGCCGAGGCGAGGACGGGGGCACCACAGCGATGTTGCTGTCCACCTTGGTCTTGGTGGCGATGGCCACAGCCCGCTGGCACTCCGCCCGCGGACATGCCCAGCAGGCCGCCGCCTCCCGCAAGGCCGCCGAACACCTGCGCACCGCGTACCGGCAGGCCGCCACCACGCCGATGAAGGCCATGCGTGAGCAAGGGCGAGCACTGCCCGATCCCGAGCGCCGCCGTCTCGACGCCACTATCCGCGCCGCTCTCCCCACGACTGATGGCCGGCCTCCCCGAGAAGAACGCTGGGGCGCGCTGGCCGGCACGCTCGCCCAGGCCGAACAGGCGGGCTACGACCCGGAGACCCTGCTCCAGGAGGCCATTGCACAGAGGGAGTTGAACACTGCCCAGGACGTCAACGATGTCCTCGTGTGGCGACTGCGCCGCTTGGCCAAACTCCCAGCCCACCCGGAGGCGCCCCGCAACCCCACAGCCGGGACCGGCCTCGCCAAGCCCGCAACCAACCGGGCCGCCACCATCCCGGCCACGCCCGTCGCGACCGAGCCGCGCGGCCGCGCACCTCGCCGCTGACCCCAGGTCCGGCAGGCCGACCACTGGCCTGCCGGACCGGGCAAAGCCCTGGACAACCAGTTTCACCAGCTGTTACGGATGAACCGAAGGCACTCGACGGGGAGAACACGCTCGTGACCAGAACCACCAATCATCGCACGATGCCAGCATCGACGCCCCTGACGGCCACGGCGCCCAGCGATCCGCTGCTCCAACTGCAGAACGAGACCGAGCCACCGAGCGGTCCAGGAGTCAACCGCTGCCTCGACCATGCAGACGAACTCGCCCTCGGCGGCATCCCGGTCATCTGCTCGGCATGCAAGGCCCGCCGTGACTGGCTGCTGATCAACCAGGGCCGTAACGTCTACATCCGCTGCCGCTGCGCGAACGAGTGGCTCGAGCCGGAGATCACCCGGGCCGACAACGATTTCGCGGTTGAGATGCTGTTCCCCGGCGACAGCAGCGACTCGATCGCCAGGGCGACCAGCCATCGCGAGATGATTATCATCGCCGCGCGGCTCGGCATCGGCGTCCCGATGGTTGCCGGACGCTTTGGCAACCTGACTAAGCAGTGGAAGCTTGTCGGCCGCCTGCGCGAATCGATCTCCGACGAGGACATCAGCGCGCTGGAAACGATCGCTAAAGACGTCGCCGCGTAGCGAAGGCGCTTTCGGCATTTACCAGCCGACACAAGCCCGCTGCTGCGGCGGCGACGCGGACCAGATCGGGCCGCCGTTGAGTTGTCCGTGCGGCGAACCGCGTCGGCGAGCTCGTAGAGCCAATGAGGCCGTCTCCGACGTCGACGCAACCGTTGGTCCCCCGAGAGTGGACCAGGTACATGGCGAGGCCGCCCCTGCCAGCGGGCGCGGGGCGGCCTGGTGGACTCGGTGATCAGGGGTGCGCGAGGCGGTTGGCGTACTCGATCGCAGCGGTGGCCACCTTGAGGGCGGCGCACAGGCCGGTGACCTCCGCGAGGGTGGGGCGCACGAGGTGCGGCCAGTCGTCGGGAGCAGCAGGCCAGGTGGCCAGGAGCACCTCGGTGGTGGCCAGCCCGAGACGGGCGGTGACGTCCATTCCACTGTGGGAGGCGGGCTCCCAGGTGAGCAGGATCTGGCCGAGGCCGAGCGGTGCGGAGTCGGCGGCCAGCCACCTGACGTCCAGCGGGCCGTCGGGGCGGATGGTGACGCGGTGGACGAGTGCGCCGCGCGTACCGGGCGGCATCGGCCGCAGGGCCAGATCGGTAAGGGCGGTGTGGCGGGTGATCGTGGCCTCCTGGCGGTTGGCGGGGCGGACGCTGATGGTGGGTCACCCCCACGTGAGGGCGTCGCGGACGGTGGGCGGGAGGTATCCCTCCTGGCCGTCGTCGGCGATGAAGGCGACACAGTCCCGTACGACGATGTCGGCGCCGATGTAGTGCGCGAAGGGCCAGTCCGGGTTGACGGCGAGACGGATCGGCAGGCCGGGGTCGACATCCTGGAGCTGGCGGAGCAGGTGGCCGACGGTCACGTGCTGGGGCATGGGAGCCTCCTTTGTGGGCGAGATCGGGGCGATGGCGGGGATCGGCAGTTACGCGGTGTCGAGGCGGAGCCGGTCGCGCAGGACCTTGGGGCCGGCGGGCGTCTGCTTCGAGTGCCTGGCGAGGTGTCGCTTGCGCTCCTCGTTGACGTAGCCCTTGCCGGAACACTCGAACTCCCACTCACCGCAGGAGCAGGTTGCGCTGCTGTAGGCCCGGCCGGGGCAGGCGGGGTGGAGAGGCTTGCCGGTGACGGTGTGCTTGTGCTCCTTGGGGCAGATGCTGTGGTCTGCGTGGTGGTTGACCAAGGGGGCCTTGTAGGTCATGCGGATGCCTTTCGCGGTGGTGGCAGCTATGTGAAGCGGACGGACCGTGAGTTGGTCGGGGATCAGGTAGCGAGAGTGAACGCCTGGATGGAGTTGGTGTCGCTCGCCGAGCGGGCGGCCGTGGCGTCGCGCTGTTCGAGACCGGTGCCGCTCTCGTGAGCCGGGGGCCGGCCGGTGAGAGATGAGCCAGTCCGCGACGGCCGAGACATACGCGTGGGTGTCGTCTGGGTGGTGGAGGCCACCGTTGGGCCGAAGTAGACCTCGTGTGGCGCCTCGTTGCTGCCGTCGTCGGCGGCGTAGAAACAGGCGAGCCAGGCGCTGTGGTGCTCGGCGGGCGGGCGATCTGGGCGTCGTCGTCCGTGATCAGGACCTCGCCGCACGGGACTGGCAGGTGCAGGGCGAAGTCGCCGCCGCAGGTGTGCATGGGCTCGAAGGCGAGATCGCTGGCGCGTCGCGCGTGGTAGAGAAGGCGTCCGGCGATCGGGGACTCGCCGTCGGCCAACTCGTCGGTCAGCGCGGACTCGATGCTTCGCAGCTATGTCACGGTGGTTGCTCCTCGCACTGGTTGGTGTCGATCGGACTGGAGAGCAGGGAAAGCCCCGCCAATGCGGGGGTGCTGTCAGTTGGCAGAGGCGGTGATGAGCGCGGCGAGGAACCCGGCGACCGCCTCCGAAGGGGTGTAGAGGCCGGACTCCTGCACCCAGGGATCCCCCTTACGGGGCGAGACCCGGATCTGCCAGACGATGCTGCGCGTCCATGCCGCCCGGTCCTCGGGGAGCCAGCCGACGTAGACGCGACCGTCCGGGCTGGTGCAGTGCACGTTGGCCTCGGGGGTGTCGACAATGGCCCAGCCGAGTCCGTCGAGCAGAGCGAGGACGGGGCCCGCGCAGTGGTCGCTGGCGAGCCAGTCGCGGTCCTCCACGGTGGGCTGGACAGCGGCGGGGAGGAGGGTGGTGGAGGTGTTCACGGGAGGATGATCCCTTCGTTGACCTGCGGTTTCCCGACATCCGTACGTTGGCATGTGACATGCCGAAGTACGTAGTCGTTTCCCGGCAGTGGGCGTCTGCCGTGGGCGAACTGCCGGAGGTACGGCGCTGCAGACGCGGACGGGAATGAAAACGGCCGTCACTGGTGTCGTAACTAGGTTGCGGTGAAAGGCCGGAGCAGGACGAAGGGGGACGCAGTGACCGAGCCGGGAAGCAGCCACCAGGACGGGGCGGCGCTCGAGCGCAAGATCCGGTCGACCGGTCGGCCCTGGACGGTGGGTGACATCGCGATGGTCGCCGACGGGCAGTGGGCGGTGCGCACGCGCGGGGAGCGGGCGGCGCAGGACCCGATTGTGTGGGAGCGTGCCGCAGACGGCGGTCTGATCGAGCTGACGCTGGATGAGCTGGCCCGCGCGGTCGGCTCCTCGTGGCGAGGTGCCGATCGCGGACAGCACGAGGACTGAGCTGCTATCGCCTGGGACCGGCCACGGCCGCAGCGGGGCCGCCAGCAGCCGACGGCGCCAGCTCGCCGGGTGGTTGGCCAAGGGGGCGCGGGGCGTGCGCTGACCGGGCGACAGCGGCTTGCGCAAGGCGGACCGCCGGCGTCTGTCCTGCGGCCATGGCGGCTTCGCGGGCATCGATCACGTGGCTGATGGCCTGCAGAGCGGCGCGGCTCTCGGAGTGTGCGACCCGCAGAGCGGACGCGGAGTCGGTGATCCGCTCCAGATCGTAGAAGCCCGGGGTGTGTCCTGGCCGGGTGAGCGCGTGCAGACGGTCCTGGTGGACCGCGATGGCGTTGCTCCACACGACCAGGGAAGAGCGGATGTGCATCGCCGAGCGCAGGAGCGGGTCGTCCACCGGACGGCGGGGTGCGAGGGATTCCAGTTCCTCGATGGGGCGTCCCCAGGCAGCGGCGATCAGCGCGTCGGCCTGGTCCAGGGGCGGGGTACCGGTGTCGGGCACGGTGCGTCCTAGAAATGTAGCGGTCAGCGTCGGGGTGCGGTCGAGGGCCGAGGAGCGGCAGTGAGGGCGGCGGACGCGGAGGCGGTCACGGTGTGGGGGCGGACTGTGGAACGCGCGTGGAAGGCGGCGATGCGCGGGTTCGGTGGCGAGGTGGCCCCTGCATAGCGGTCTGCGGCTTCGAGCACGAGGTTCGCCTGGCGCTGCCGTGAGAGAGCGTCGATGGCGGCGAGGTAGGCCGGCATCCATGGGGAGAACAGGCCGGCAGGCCGGAGCCCGGCCGCTTCTGCGACTACACGGGCGGCCTCGGCCTCGATCAGCGGTCCGAAGGAGTCGTCGAGGCCCTCCAGCTCGCACATGAACTCGCCGCCGCCGCAAAGGGCTTCGGAGAACACCAGCTCATCGTCGAGTCGGTGGACGAGGACGTCCAGCAGGGTGAGCGTCGCGGTGCTGAGCCGGGCCATGACGTCTATGTCGGTGTTCCAGGACGAGTCCAGGGTTGGTGGAGCGGCAGCCTGCTGGCTGTGGGCGGGGTTGGGTGCGTTGCTCACGGTTCTCCTCCGAACAGGACGGGATCAGCGGCTGCGGAGCTGGGCCGGGATCTTGGGCAGCGAGTGCTGGCGCTGGGTCGGTGCAGCAGTGTGCCGCGCGGCACCGGGGCGCGTGATGGGGGAGCGGGCGCGGGCGGCATGGGCACGGCGGACATCGAGCGGCGTTGGTGCGGGCGGTGTGACCGGTGTTGCCGTGGCGTGTGGCGGCAGGAGGCGCAGATCGTCGCCGTAGCGGATGACGGGGGCCGGGTCGGTGAGCGCCCAGTTCATCGCCGTCACGAGCGCCGGCGGCGTGTGGGAGGAGGCGGTGGCGTACCACTGGTGGCCAGGCGGCCCGGCCAGGGTGAGCCAGCGCTCCTGGTTGCCGGCCATCTCGGCAGCGTTATCGAGGTGCTTGCGGCGCAGGTGGACCTCGGCCAGGCCGTCGGGAGACTCGAAGATGACGTCGGCCGCGGTGTAGCGGTGGCTCCAGCCTGCCGCTACCAGAGGCGTGCCCACGTTGAGTTCCGCCAAGTCGCGGCCGCGATCGGCGAGATAGGAGTCGGGGCCCTCGGCGTGTGCCCGCGCGAGCGCTGTGGTGAACCCGGCGACGATCTCAGTGGGAGCGCTGTCCTGGTAGGTGACCAGCCACCGAGGTGCTGCGAAGGCATTGGAGTACGCCGTGATCTGCCACAGGGCGTCGTCCTCGCCTTCTGGCAGGTAGCCCAGGCGGAGCTTCTGGTCTGGTGAGTTGACATAGACGTTGCCCAGATCGTCGTGGTTAAGGTGCCAGCCCGCGTTGAGTAGGGGACGAAGGGCGGGATCGCCGGTGAACGTCGATCCGGCCAGGTAGCGCGGGCTGACGTGGTACTCGCGCCACCGCTCGTCGTTCGGGTTGTACGGCACAGCTCCTCCGATCGGGGTACGGGTCAGCGATGTTGGGTTGCGGTCGCGACGGAGCCGGCCGTCGTCGGCGGGGCGGCCAGTGCCAAGCCCCGGCAGGCGGGGCCCGGTGGTGCGGGCGAGGGCAGCCGACTGGCGCGGTGCGGATGTCTGGGGCGCGCGCCGCATCTGGACGTAGGAGAGGTTGCGTTTGGGAACGGTCGAGAGCGCCCGGGTGACAGGGGTGGTGCTGCTGAACGCCACCACGGCCTCGCGCACCAGGTACAGCGGGGTGCAGCCGGTGAAGTCGGCGTGCCAGCGCTCGCCGTTCTCGCGCTCCACGCAGGCGTGAATCGTCCATTGCGGTGGGCCCTGCTCCAGGAGTTCGGCCTCCTCGTCGAGGTGTAACTTGCGCATCCGAAAGGCGGCGTGGCCTTCGGGGGCGCGCTGGTACAGGTACTGCTGGGCCTCGTTGTCGGTGATCCAGCCGCGGTCGGCGAGAGCGCCGGTAGGGCTCGGAGGTTGGAACTTGGGTCCGCCATTGAGGTAGTCGCGGTGGTTGCTGCGCAGGCCGTCGACGAGGGTGGTGGTGAAAGCGGAGGTGATCTCGGCCGGGGTGTTTCGGGAGAAGGAGGCAGCCCAGATCGGCGGGCCGAGGGGCTCGCGGTGGGCGAGGACTTTCCGGCCGCCGTACCGGCTGCCCGGCACGTGCGCGATGTGCACGGTCTGGCATGGACTGACGTAGTGGGTACCGGTGTTGGTGACGGCCTTGCCCCAGCCCGGGGCGGAGTCGAGGGGGCCGGTGATCAGCTCGGGGTTGCCGTGGCCGGCGAGGTAGACGGGGCTGACCAGCATCTGCGGGTCGGACGGTGCGAGGTTCATGGTGAAGGTGCTCCTGGAGACAGGTGGGCCGCGCGCCAGCGGGCGATGGCGGAGGCGAGAGGGCGGGCGCGCGGCGGGTGCGGGTCTGCCGGTGTTCATCGCGTTCGGCCTGGGGCTGACCGTGCGGTGATAGCCGCCGGCACCCTCGGCTGCGGAGCCGGGGCGTGGCTGAACAGACCGCTCGATGACGCGGCGGTGCGGCGCAGGGCTGTGGCCGTGCGGGCGGTTCCTACAGTGATCTTGGGGACGGAGCGGGCGCGGGGTGCCACCAGGGCGGCTGCTGGGGGTGCCACAGTCAGCGACTGGCCCCAGTGCTCGACGGTTTCGAGGATCGGAAGCGTGGCCAGCCCGGCGTCGGTGAGCGTGTACGGGTCGCCGTGGCGCGGTCCGATGCGGGTGACCAACTCGTCGCGCTGAAGCCGGTTCAGGCGGAACTGGATCGACGGGGAATCTAGGCCCGATGCCTCCGCTGCGTGAGTGAGCCGGAGGGGGCCGTGGGCTTCGAGGGCCCGGATGACGGCCGTGGTGTTGCGGGGAGCGAGGCGCCGAAGCGCGTCTTCGACGCGCTCGGCTCCGGCGAGCTGCCCGAGGCGGGGAAGGTGGGTCTGGGACCAGTCGGCGAGGGAACGCTGAATCGGGGCGAGGGCTCGACCGGCTTCGCTCAGCTTGTAGGGTGCTCGCGTCGCGTTCGCGCGGGTGAGGAGTCCGCGGGATTCCATCTCGGCCAGGCGCTTGGACAGGAGCGTGTTGTGGACGAAGGGCAGGCCGGCAGAGATCTCGCTGACTCGCATCGGACCGTGGTGAGCGAGGGTCTGCACCACCCAGGTGGTCCACTTCGGTGCGATGACCCGAAGCACCTCCTCAACGCGCACCTCATCGAGAGTGGTGGCCTGGGAGTTGGGTGCGTTGGAGGTGAACATGGCTGAACTCCATTGAGTGGGTGGTCGGTTCTGACAGTCAGAGGCAGTGACGTACGACGCCGTCCGGTGCGGTGCGCTCCTCGCGCAGTCGCCGCAGGACCACACCGAGCCGCTTGTTGCTGACCTGGATTCCCAGAGTGCGCAGGCCCTCGCGCAGGCTGTCGCGGGTGAGATGCCGCAGGCCGGCGGCGATCTCGCGTGCGGCGGGCATCAGGTGCTCGATGTCGAGCACCGCGTGACTCGGCGGCGTTGCTGTGGAACTGCGGGCGGAGGGCTGGTCAAGTAGAAGCCGGATGTCGAGGAGGTCCCAGATGGCCTCGGCCTCTGCCTGCTTCTGCCGGTCGAGGTCCAGGGCCTCGGTGGCGTAGAGCAGCAGGAGTTCGCCGTCGCCCGCCGGGCACTGTCCCACGAGGTCGAGGCGACGCCGGGCGTCGCGTTCCTGCTCCTCTGTGACGGCAAGTGCGGTCAGGCGCCGCAGGACGATCGGAAGGACAGGGTCGCTCGGCGCGCGTCGAGTGGCACTCAGCTGGAGTTCAGCCACGGTGCGGCCGTACCGGTGCTCGACCAGCCTGCGGGTATAGATCTCGGTGGACACGGTGATTCCTCTCCTGGGGGATTCAGTGGGAGCGGGCGGGCTTGCCCGGAGTGGCGGCTGGGGCAGGAACGGCAGCCGGCGCGGTCATGGCGGCCGGGGCCGGTGCGTGACGACTGCGGCTGAGCGCGGCGGCTACCAGAGCGGTGGCATCGGCCTTGGCGTGTAGCGCATCGGCGCCGCGAGGCGTGAGGAAAAGCAACTGCCCCTCGTACACGGTGGTACTGGTGTCGATGCTGATGAGGCCCTCGGCCTGCATCCAATCGACGGTCGCTGGCCAGATGAACACGTAGTCGCCGGTGCCGTCGGAGAAGTACCGGTCTGCTGGGTGCAGCGCGCTCTGATGCAGACGCAGGCTGCCCTGCCCGGTGGCCAGGAGGACCTTCAACTGCTGGTCCTCTGGGGGCGTCCAGGCGGTGCTCGATTGCCGCGCGCCGTCCTGCTGATGGACCAGTGTCTGCTCGGGTGTGGTGGCCGTCGGCGTGTTGACGGGTCCGGGCCGGCAGCGCTCGTAGGAGTGGACGGCGCGGGTCAGGTGCTCGAACGCCTGTCCGCGCCTGGCGGCGAGGACTTCGATCTCGCCGCCGGTGGACCGCAGCACGCCGCTCGAGTCCCGCAGGTCGCCGCCGGGGGCGCGGGTGAGCCGTTCGAGGGTCTTGATCGCCGTCTCGGCCCGCTCCAGCAGGGCGGAGTGCAGCCGGTCGGTGTCCCGGCTTGAGTCGGCGACCAGCGTGGCCAACATGCTGAGGGGACTGCGAGAGGGGTGAAGGGTGACCAGGGATTCGGGGTCTTCGATTGCGAGGACCTCGAAGACCAGGTGGGCGTCGGGCCGTTTGGTGGCGTCGTGCGGGTTCACTCTCCCGCCTCCATCCGGGCCAGGAGGGTGCGCACCAGGGTGGGCAGGCTGTCGGAGCCCGCGGTAGTCCGCAGGTGGTCGCTCGCCTCGCCTCGGACGTAGCGTGCGTCATCCAGCAGGCCGTCGCAGATCTCGGTGCAGGCATCCGCGATGCGCGAGTCGGCGAGCAGGGCCAGCGACAGCAGCTCGACGTACTGCCCGGCGCTGAGCCCTGCTTCCTGCGCGGCTGTGCGGATGGCGGCCAACTCCGTTGTGCTGAAGGGGAAGCCGAGTTCCTCGGTGCCGACGCTGAGCGGGTCGGCGGGCTGGGCGTCGGAGATGCCGGCCTTGGTGCAGATCTGGTCTACGGCGGTGGTCAGTTCGGCGAGGGACTCGGTCAGCCAGCCGAGCGCCGCGGCGACGGACGCGACGGTGAACAGGCCGGCGGGGGTGGCCGGTAGCGGTCGCGAGACCAGGGTCTCGAAGCGCTCGTTCAGCTCGGTGATCACGCCCGGCCCAGCGGATAGCGCGCCGAGGACCGGATGCAGGTAGGAGCGGGAGGTGGGGGTGGGGTACTCGGCGTCGAGGATCGCCGAGACGCTCTTCGCGGTTTCGGTGAGCAGGGTGGCGAGTTCGGCGCGCGAGGCGGGGGAGTGCTCGGAGATCATGACAGGGCCCTTCGGGTGGTCGGCACGGTCGTCGGAGCGGGCGGTGGGGCGGCCGGGGCCGGGGACGTGCTGTCCTGGCTGAGCGGCGAGCGGGCCAGGGCCGCCCGGGTGCGCAGGTCGGCGGCGGTACGCGGCGCGCGGTTCGTCCGCTGCTGGGCGGTGCGGTAGACGGCGTAGTCCGCGCGAGGCCCGGCGGCGACGAGGAACACCTCGCGCTTGTGCTTGGAGTTGGCGGGCGCGTCGCGGAACTGCACCACCAGCCGGTGTGTGGCCCAGGTGCCGCCGACGCCGAGAACGACCTTGTGGAAACCTTCGAGGCGGCCGTCCAGGCGCGTGGCGACGCGCTCACCGTGGACGAGGTCCTGCAAGTGCAGCAGGGCCTGGTCGCGGATTCCGTCGGGCAGTGCGCGAAGGTCGGCGATGGCGTCGGGGTGGGCGGCGAAAGCCATTCGAGCGGTGGTCACAGCGTCCTCCCTCGGGTCGGCAGCTGGCTGGCGGGCGAGGGCTTGGCGGCGCTGTCCTGCGCCCCGGCCTTCGGGCTCAGCGGGGTGCCGGTGGAGCGGGACCGGGCCGCGCGGGTACGTCGTTCTGCTGTGGCTCGGTGCTCGGGCGGCTCGGGCAGGGGGCCTGGGCGCTCGGAGAGCCAGGCGACGGCCGCCCACTCGTCGGCGAACGCGCCTTCGCGCACGGTGTAGGTGCCGGCATCGAGGTCGGCCTCTTCGAGGAAGACCCGAATGGGGAGCTCGGCGGCGCGCGAGTCGTGGACCAAGGTCCACGTCTCGCAGGGCTCGGAGTCGCGGGTGTACGTGTCGATGACCCGGTAGCGCTCGCCGGATTCCCGCACCTGCTGCTCGGCGCGGGCGGTCAGGTCGTCGGCGGGCTTCAGGAAGTCGTCGCCGGGGATGATCTTCTCTGGCGGACAGCCCCGCTCGGCCAGCCAGTTCTGGGCGAATGCCAGCCCGGCGTGGCGGGCGGCCTCGAAGGTGAACGTCCGCTCGCCCAGGTCGCGGGTGATCTTGATAGCGGCGAGCTGCGGCTCACCAGGCACACCCCAGATCGCCGAGCGGTCGTGGGTGAGGAAGTAGCTGTGCGACTCGTTGGGGGTGGTGTGGTACTCGGCGATAAGGGCCAAGTCCCCAGCGAAGAAGGCATCCGACGCAACCCAGGAGGCTTCGTCGGCGACCTCCAACATGTCGTCCAGGCGGAAGTCGACGGTGATCACGCGGCCAGCTCCAGCTGCTCGGGCGCTGGGGTGGCCAGCAGCCGGTGGTTGGGTCGGTTCGCCGAGGTGGTGCAGGCGGCGAACGGCCCATCGGGTGCGCGCAGATGGACGAGGGCCTGGTCGAGGTGGTCGCGATGCCACGTACTCGGTCCCGACAACCCGGCCTCGAAATCAGTCAACTGCTGCCACGCCAGCCACAGGGCATGGAGGCGGGCGACGGCTTCGGGGTGCTGCTCCCACTGGGCGCACCAGGGGCGGGTGGTGCTGATCTCGCGGCCGTAGACGGGCAGGAAGAGGTAGTTCACCCAGTCGCGGAGCGCGGCTATCTCTGCGTCGTACTCCGCGCCGCCCAGGGCGAGGATGAACACGGACATCGCCTCCGACTCCTCGCCAGCCGGGTCGGCGGTCGGAAGGTCGGCGTGGCGAGTGGCGAGCAGGGCGTCGCCCTCGGAGCTGAGGCGGTCGAGGAGGACGCCGTGTTGGCGAACCTCGGCCATGGTCTTGGCGAGGGTGCTGGCGAGGTCGTCGAGGTCGTCGTCGGGCACGCGGAAGGACTTTTCGGGGGTGCCCTCGCTGGAGTTGGACATGGCGGGTTGCTCCTGTGTCTGTGGGAGGACGGCATGGGGATGAGGATCCGGGGAATCGGCGATTTGGCGCGGCCGGGAATCCGCGCTAGTAGCGCCCTGCGGCACGGCCGTTGGGCCCTGCGGACATCCGCTCTCACCGCGAGAGGGTGAGGTCGGCGGGCAGGCGAAGGCCGAGGGCGACGGCCTCGTCAAGGGTGTCGGCGAGCGGGTGGCCGGAGGCGGCGAGCTTGGCGGGGTGGTGCAGTCCTCCGGTGTGGAGCACCGCGTGGGCGCCATTGGAGTGGGCGGCGTCCGCGTCGTCGATCGCGTCGCCGATCAGCAGCACGCGCTCCGGCTGACCGGTCAGGCCCAAGGAGCCGAGGTGGTCGGCCAGCGCGCCGGCCTTCGTACCGCCGGATGGGCCAGTGCGACCGTCGATCCGGGCGAAGTAGTGCCCGATGCCGACCTGTTCGACCTCGCGCAGCAGGGTCTCGTGCGGGCACAGCGACAGGAGCGACTGGGTGTGTCCGGCCTCGCTCAGCGCGGCCAGCAGCTGCTCAGCTCCGGCGCGCAGCCTCACGGGCTGAGCTTTCAGGTGGGTGAGGAACGCCGCGTCGCTGGAGGCCCATTCGGTGTCGGTGATCGTGCGGCCGAGGAGGCGTGCGTAGAAGTTCGGGATCGGCACGGTGTGCTTGGCGCGGTAGGTGTCCCGGTCGACAGGCTCGCCGCCGAGCGCGGGCAATGTCGCGTTCAGCGCGGAGACGTGGTCATCGAGGTCGGCCTTGATCGTTCCGTTCCAGTCCCAGACAACGTGCATACGGGAAGAGGGCGTTGCGGTGGCGATGGCGTTCACGGTGGTGCTGCATTCGGGTTGGCGGGGGCGAGTCAGAAGGTGAGCTGGTGGCGGGAGCGGTGCAGCAGTCCAAGGGCTGTGGTGGCTGCGGCGAGCGGGACCGCCGCGCAGGCGAGGGGGCCGGCGGTGGCGGCGAGGGAGGCCAGGACGGTTCCGGCGGCCTGGCCGGTGCCGACGACGGCGATGAGCCAGGCGAACGCCTCGGTCGTCTCGCCGCGCGGCGCGAGAGCGTTCACTGTCACGAAGGACGCGGTCAGCAGCGGAGCGAGGAACAGGCCCGGCAGAACCGCGCAGACCACGGCGACGGCCGGAGCGGGGTCAGGCAGCAGGGGCAGCCACCCGATGGCGAAACCAGCGGTGGCGGTCACGAGGTGCGCGAGGGCGGAGGCGGGCCAGGTGCGGCGGCCGTAGACGAGGCCGCCGACGGTGCTGCCGACGGACAGAGCGGCGGGCACGAGGCCGGCCAGCCAGCCCGCGTGGTGGCGCTCGGCCGCGCTCAGCGCCAGCACGTTGACCGCTCCCAGCGCGACACCGATGCCGGTGAGAGTGGCGAAGAGAACGCGAAGTCCGGGCACCCGCAGCGGGCCGAGCCAGTGCTGCTGGCGGTCGGTCGGCGACCAGTTGCGGGACGGTTCGGCCGAGACGACCAGCCCGGCCCCGAGCAGGCCGAGCGCTGCGGTCGCCGCGATGGCGGCATGCGGACCGGCTCCGGCCGAGAAGGCGGTGGCCAGCACCGGGCCGGCGACGAACACCAGGCCCTGCGTGGCAGAGTCCAGGGAGAGCGCGGCGCGCTGCTGGTCGGGATCGGGCACCAGCACCGGCCACAGCGCCCGAAGGCCGGCCTCCAGCGACGGTGTGCTCAGTCCGGCGACGATCACCGCGAGCGCGGCCAGCACCGGGTGGCGGTGCGGGCTGACGCACGGCAACAGGAGGAATGCGGCCGTAGCGGCGCCGGTGGACCCGACGAGGATCCGGGTCTGGCCTTGTCGGTCCACCATCCGGCCCAGCAGTGGCTGGCCCGCAGCGGCGGCCAGGCCGAACAGGGCGGACAGAAGGCCGGCCAGGGCGAGCGAGCCGTTCTCTGCCCGGACGAGCAGCAGGATCGCGATCGGCGCCATGCCGGTGGGCAGGCGGCCGATTAGCGTGCCGCCCAGCAGGCGGGCGACGTGCCGCCTGCCCAGGACAGCGCGGTAGCCGCTGCCCTGGGCGGGGCCGGTGACGGTGGTGGACGTGCTCAAGGAGGACCTCTCGGTGCGGGTAGAGCCGGTGGCGCGCGGGCAGGTGCCCGCTGGTCCGGGACGTGCGCTGGCATGACAGCCCCCTTGGTCAGTGCGGCTGCCGGAGAGAAGAGTCCGGAGAATCCGCGATTTGGTACGGCCGGAATATCCCGGTAGAAGCCCCTTGCGAACCCGCGCAGCGCGGGCACCGGGGGAACGGAGGAGCGAGCAACTCCAGTGCTCGCTCGGCCTGCTGGGGCACGACGCCGTTGCCGAGGGCGGTGAGCTGGGCCGGGTGCCCGAGCCCCGGAGTGGCGGTCACCCAGCCCGGCGCGAGCCCTTGCATCCACTCGACGAACTCCGCGCGGAGCCGCCCGCCCGCGTCAGTAGGCGGCGGCGCTGGGCGGGTGAGCGTCTCCCATCGGGCGACGGCGGAGGCATACGGTCCCCACCGTCCGTCGGTTCCTCGGCCGCTGGGCCCGGCTCCGACCACAGCGGCAGGACCACCGCCGACAGCGGCGGGCGCCAGCCCTTGCCCGGCCGCCGCCCAGGTGTGCCCGTGTCGCTGGCCCGCGGGGTCGGCAGCAGCCACTTCACCTCGTCGACCAGGGACGGGCCATGGCCGTCGCTCTTCCTCTTCGCCGGGTGCTGGCTGCCGCTGTTCTTGCCGATGTTGCTGGTTGGGGTCTTGAGCAGGGTGTTCGGCGGGCCAGGCGGCGAGGAATGCCCGCTCCCTTCGGTGTGGCGCTCCGACGTCGGAAGCGCGAAGCACGAGCCACCGAGCGTCGTACCGGAGGTCGGCCAGGCTGCCCAGAACGGCACCAAGTGCTCGCAGAGGAGGTTGGGTTGGCTGGTCTCCCAGACACCACGGGCAGGGTTCCACGTCGCCAGGGGAACCGGCGGGGGAGGTGAGGAGACCTCGGACATTCTCGACCACCAGGAGGCAGGGGCAGAGGGCCTCGACCGCACGCGCGACGTGCAGCCACAGCCCGGAACGGGTGTGCTCGTTGAGTCCGGCGCGGCGGCCTGCAACCGAGACGTCCTTGACAGGGGAAGCCCGCCGTCAAGACGCAAACCCTCGGCACATCGGCCCAGTTGATGGCGGTGATGTCGCCCAGGTTCGGGACTCCGGGCCAGTGCCGGGTCAGGATGCGCGAGGCGTCGGGGTTCACCTCCGAGTGCCAGGCCACGCGGCCACCGAGGGCAGCCTGAACGCCCAGGTCGAGACCGCCGTACCCCGACCACAAACTGCCGATCAGCGGAAAGGGCGAGGTGCTGGTCCCCATGTCACCGCTCCTGCGCGACGGGAATCGCCCATTCACGAAGGCGCGAGAACGTGCCCAGGGCGGCGTCAAGCTCGTCAAGAGCAGTGGACTCCTCGCACGTGAGGTGCCTGGCCAGCTCTCGTAGGCCCCCCGCTGCGCTGATCAGCAGGTTCTGCGCTTCGAGGAGGTTGAGGTAGGCGAGCGCGCTCTCGTCGGGCCCGGAGCCCTTCGCAATCGGGGTAGCCGCCTGGGCGGCAGTGAGCAGGACGGCGGAACCGAACACGACCGCCATGCCGATCATGGGAGCGACGTAGGCGTCGGACAGGGCGGCTCGCTGGTACGCGAGGGTCGCCTCGGCGGACAGGTCGACTATCTCCTCGATCTCTCCGGCGCAGCCCAGCGTTCGCTGCTGCAGGGCCGTGAGTCCGGCGAGGGTGTCAGACAGGGCCGTCAGCTTGGGCAGGCCGGTGCGCGGGCTGAGACGGAGAGCCTGCGGGCGAAGTCGGTGAGTTGGTCGGCCAGCTCCTGCAGCTGCTCTCGCTGCCCGGCGATGAAGGTTTCCATGGGGACTCCAAGTTCGGTAGGTGGGGGTGGGGGCAGGCGGCGCCGGTGCTGTGCGCCGGCGGTCAGGAGTGGGTGCGGGTGGGGGCGCGGCCAGCGGGACGGGCGTGGGCGGTTTGCGTTGCGGGGTCGGGTCGGGTCCGGCGCCGCGGTTGGCTTCGGGCCAGGGCAGCGTCGATCCGCGCCGGGGGCGGAGGATCTGCCGAAGCAGGGATGGTCGTGGCGGCGGGCTCGGCAGTGGCGCTCTGCCAGCGGGCCCTGACCTCGTCGAGGGAGCCGAGGGCGTGCAGGGCGTGGCTGATGAGCCGACCGGGTGCCAAGGCCTCGTCCTCGGCCAGGGCCCTGATCGCGTCAGCGGAGGTGGCGGCTGTCCGTGTCAGTGAGAAGCGCATGATCTGCTCGCCGAGGAACTCGGCCGAGCCGACGCCGTACCCTTCGCAGATGCCGCCTATCTGCTCGTCGGTGAGGACGCCGTCCGTGAGCAGGCCGCGCCGTTGGGCCTCCCACAGCAGGGTGAGCTCGTCGATCGGCTCGCCGCGGTGGTGCAGCGCGCCCAGGCACCGGTAGAGCTGGCCGTCGCCGGGCTCGGCGAAGTCGCCGGGCCGCAGCCAGCGAACCACCTCGTCCATCGCGGCTGGCTGGTTTACCAGCACGGAAAGCAGGATCTGCTCGTCCTGAAGCGCCTCTTCCGTGGCGGCCGGTGGAGGTTCGGCCATTGCCGTCCGCGACTGGGCGGGCGCGACAGGGCGCGGCTCGGTTCCCCAGCGGAGGGCAAGATCGGCCAAGACGTCGGCCAGGACCTCGGCCTGGTGCAGCGCGCTGTCGACCTCGCCCTGAAGTGAGTCCGCGCGGGCTGCCTGGTGCAGGCGGACGGCGTGCTGGGTCACGGTGCGGTGGATCGCGCCCTCCAGAACCATCCGCCCGTACACCGGGGCGTGTCCGGGTCGCGGGCAGCCCGCGATCAGCGTGTGGGCGTAACTCGCACTGAGCCCACGGACGTTGAGGCTGGCCTCGGCGATGGTGTCGGTGACCCACTCCAGCGGCACCTCCCCCTTGTCCGTAGGCGTGGGGCGACCCTCGGCGTGGAGCTTGCACATCGCGGCGAACAGCGCTCGGTGCACTGGACGGCAAAAGTGGTCCGGGGCGAGCCAGGAGAGCGCGGTGAGCTGGCCCGGGTCCAGGAGGACGGCGCCGAGAACTGCCTGCTCGGCCCGCAGGAGGGGCTTCACCGCCCGCCCCGGTGGCCGGATTCGCGGCTCTGGGCGCGCAGTTCGGCAACGGCCTGGTCGGCGGCGGCCATCGCGGCGGCGAACCGGTCCAGCTCGCCGGTGAAGGTCGGGTCCGTGGAAAGGATGGAACCGCTGCCGACGACCAGCCACCACTGGCCGCCACGACGGACGACGGGCGAGGCGGCGAGGCGCTCGGAACGGGGAGCTGACGAGGACGGGGTGTTCGGGGACACAGAAGGCTCCTGAAGGAAGAGGAACGGGAGGGGGGGTTCACGCCGTGAGATCGAAACAGGCGGTCACCGGGGCGCCGGACCGGCACGACCAGGGCGAGCAGCCGTCCGCGTCACCGTTCTCCAGCTCGGCGTCCGCGATGGCATCGAAGATGTCGCCTTGACGGCCGGACCACTCATGGGCCGTGACCCGGTCGATCGGCGCCTGGTCGAGCGGGCGGCGCGAGCGGTGCAGGTACGCCTGGCCGAGCAGCGGAGTGCCCTCGGCGGTCGCCCTGGCGTTGCCCGACCTGATCGCGGAGTTGAACTCGACGACGTCGCGCCACTCCTCGGGCGAGCCGTCGCGCAGCTGCTGCCACTGGGAGTTGCCGTGGTACGGGCACCCGAGACATGCACTCTTCGGGGTCTCGCCGAAGCCCCGCGAGCGCAGGAGCCGCAGGCAGTCGGCGCGGGAGAAGCCCAGCTCAAGAAGGGGGAACCGGTTCTTCATGTAGGCGACGTCCGCGTCCTTGGCCCGGTGGACCTCATCCACCGAGATGCCGATCCACTGCTCGGCGAACATCCCGGCCGGAATCCGCTGCGGGTACGGGTAGCCGAGCAACTGGCGGACCCGCTCCTTAATCGGGCGGATTTTGTACTGACCCGTGCACTGCCTACGTGACATCCCTTCGGTCCCTTGGGGGTTGAGGATGTGCAGCGGCATCGACGCGAACCGCTTGGACGGGTCGAGGGCGTCGTCGCGGATGTTGCCGGAGGACACCCGCAGGACCGGGATGCCGGCGGGCTCGGCGATCTCCCGCTCGATCCGGTCCAGGTGGGCATAGACGGAGCGAGGCTCCCAGCCCGTGTCTGCGAAGATCGCCACATCCAGGCCGGGGAGATGGCCTTCGGCGGCCAGCAGCAGAAGACAGGTCGACTGAACCCCCGCGCCGAGCGACAGCGAGCGAAGCTGCGGGGCGCTCATGCCGACAGCCCGAAGTCGTCGCGGCTGACGGTCTTGGCGATGGCTCGCTCGGTGATCGCCTTCGTTGCGCGAGCGGAAGCCGGGCCGATCTCCTTCGCAGAGGGCTCCTTGTACCAGGGCCGAAGCTCGAGCATCGCCGCTCGGATGCCGGTGGCGAACAGGAGCGCCTTGCCCTTGGGTAGCGCGCGGATGGCGTCCGGGGGCAGGATCCGCTCGGTGCGCATCGACACGGAGGTGGACTTGCCGCCATCGCTGGTGGAGACGGAGGTGGTCTGCACGTCGTGGTCGCCGATCAGGCGGGACAGACGGTCCGCGAAGTCGCTGTCGTCGATACCACTGCCGATGATCTTGACGGTCGCGGCGCTCCACAGCGAGTCCATGCCGGCCTCGCCCCAGCACTTCTGGCCCTGCCGGTAGGACTGCAGGATCGTCATCGGGATGACACCCCGACTTCCCAAGTGCGAGTACAGGTCAGGGAGATCGCTGATCCGGCAGACGTTGGCGGCCTCGTCGAGGACGCACAGCGCGGGCGGGTCGAGCCGCCCGCCGGAGCACTCGGCCACGATCACCGCCGCACGCATCACCGCGTCGGCCGCAGCCGCGATGATCGCCCCGGCGTTTCCTCCGCCGTCCTTGCTGAGCAGGTACAGGGTGTCGCGGGAGGTCGCGAAGTCGGCGGGCTTGAACTCGGGCAGGCCCTGGGTGGGCGTGACCCAGGCGGCGATCTCCGGATCCAGCAAGCAACTCGCGTACTGCCGCGCGGTCTCGTAGATGCCGTCACGGGTTTCCGTCGCGCCGGACACGGTGCCCTGGAGCTGGGCGGCGACCGCGTGGTGGCCGGCATCGGTCAGCAGGTCCACCGGGGTCCGGTCCGCCGGGGAGGCCAGCCAGGCGAGCACGTCGGTGATCGGGCGCCGAGACGAGGCGGCGGCCAGGAAAAGCGCGCCGAGGGTGTTGCTCGCGGCAGTGCTCCAGAAGTCACCGCCGTTGGACTCGTCCACGCTCGCGGCGACGAAGTGCCCGGCCAGCCGCTTGGCACCGGCGAGATCGCGGGCATCGGCCAGAATGTCCCACCACATCTCGCGCGGGCGGTGGGCGATCTGCTGCGGATCGAGCGTCCAGATCGTGCCGACCTTCGCACGAGCGTCGACCGTCGCGGTGAAGGCGTCGTTGGCCGCCTTGTTACTCGTCAGCAGCACGGGCCCGGGGGCAGAGAGAATCGCGGGAATCGCGAGCCCCGACGTCTTGCCGCTTCGCGGGGCCATGATCGCGACGAACACGTCCTCCCAGGAGCCGCGGACTTCCGCGCGACCGGGCGAGAGGGTGCCGACGAGGATGCCCCGCTCGGCCGGCGCGATCTCCTTCGGCTTCAGGTCGGACAGGCTCGGCCGCAGACTCTTCGCCTTGGCGGTGATCTCCTTGTCCAGCAGCGGAGCGAGGTCGGCCTTGCGGGCAAGCCCGTTCTTCGCACCGCCGCGAATCCGCATCCAGACGATCAGGCTGGCCGTCAGCAGGGCCACGGTGAGCACGCCGGGCACGATCCGCGCACCGATCGGCACAGCGGTGGGACTCAGGTGTGGCCACAGCGCCTGCGGGTGCAGCAGCGCGTCGGTCGGCTTGAACGCCGACCACGGGCCGCTTCCGACGAGGGCGTTGGTGAGGTTGCCCGTCAGGTAGGCGAGCGATCCGAAGGCGAGGGCGGCGCCGACGAGGCCGAAGAGGAGGTAGAGGAGCGCGTCGGTCCCGGTTGTGGTCGAGGGCGCGCTGGAACGAGGGGCAGGCATGGAAGGTCCAGGGAGGTGAGAGGACGGGAAGGGAGGCGGGGCGCGCGGTGCTCTTCTGGAGGTCATGCGGAAGATCCTTTGCTTGTGCGTGAGGTGAGTTGGGCCTACCAGCCTGATGGCGCCGGTCCGTTCGCCGGGCGGCAGCAGAGGCGTCAGCGGGTCCGAGGGGGCGGCCGGGTGCGGCGCTGGGCGGAGGCTGAGAGCTGGTGGTGGCACCGGTGGCCTGGGCGCCTGTGCGAGGCGAGAGTGAGCGGGCGGCGCGCTGGCGAGCGGCCTGCTCGTTGTTGAAGCCGTCGGCGGTCAGGGCGCTTCCGCTTCGGTCGTCTCAGCTGGTGGCAGGGGCTGGTGCCCCGCCGGGGCGGGGCACCAGATCGGTCAGAAGTGGGGGTTCTCGACGGGTCGGTCCCGCTCGGTTGCCGCGTCCAGCAGCTCGGTCAGGTCGCCGGGCTCGGAGGCGCGCTGGTCGATCCACCAGCCGGCGCGGGTGATGGTGCGGGCAGAGTCCTCGATCCCCTCCCACTCGGCCTCGCTCGTTTCGCCTTCGAGGACGAGTGCGGCGTAGGCGGCGGACAGGATCTGGTGCCGGCAGCGCACGCCCCAGGCGACGGCACGCTCGGTGCCGTCCAGCGGCGGCATGCGGTACTGCTCGGACCAGGCTTCGGACGCGGCCTGCTCTTCCGCACGCTTGGCCTCCAGCCAGGCGGCCTTGTATTGCTCGTCGCCTTCCTTGGCGGCCCGCCAACAGTCGGTGCACTCCTGCTTGGCGAGCCACGCGGCGTAACCGGCGCGGCGGTCGGCCGGTCGGGCAGAGAGGTCGCGTTCGGCTTCGTGCCCGCAGGAGTGGGTGATCGTCCAGATCTTCTTCACGGCCATGGGAACTGCTCCTTACGGGAGTTGGGGTCAACGGTTGCGGGAGAAAGCGATGCGCGGGTCTACGGGACGCGAGGCGGACGCGGGGGAGCTGGGCTCGGCGACCGGCCCCTTCCCAGGCAGACCGGTGCGGGCAGGGCTCGCGGCGAGCGCGGCGGCGGTGAGCGGGAACCGGTGGGTGGTGAAGCCCCGGCCGCTCTCGTGGCGGACTGCTGCTGCCGGAGCTGGCGCGCTCCGAATGGCGGCCACGGCGAGCGGGGGCTGGACGGCTACCTGCAGGTCACCCTTCCTGTGCATCGCCGCTGTGGCTCGGGCGAGCTTGCCGAGGGCCTCACTGCGGCTGGTGGCGGCGGGCAGGGTGTAGACGTCCAGGTCGTAGTCGAATCGCCAACCGTGCGTTTCGAGGATCGGCCCGCCGCGCTCCACCGCGTTCACGGTGGAGGCGGTGGCGGCTACGACGCCGAGCCTGGGTGCTCGGCGAACGCGAAATCCGGGTCGGCGTGTTGGGGCTGCACGCCTGGATCGGGATCCGGCTCCGCGGCTTGGAGGCTCGGACCGGCGGCGTCCAGTCGCGGATGCGCCTGTGCCTGCTCGCTCGGGCTCTCGGGGGCCAGGGACATATCGGTGTCGACCCGGTAGCCGGCGCCGGTGAGGAGCTTGATGGCCCAGGCAGTGCGCTCGAAGGCCTCGCGCTGCTGGTCGGTGAGCGCGTACAGGCTCGGGTGGCCGGGGACGCGCTGGAAGTCGAGGCGCTCCAGCATCCACTGGGCAGCGGGCGACTGGGTGGGGAGAGCGGCGACGATGCCGTGGTCGGGGTGGTGCCCGATGGCGACCTCGGGCAGCTGAGTGGGATCGGGGACAGACACGGTGGAACTCCGCTTCGGGGCACGAACGGGCGGGAATGCGGTGGGCGGGGTGCAATCTGTTCGGCCGGGGCATGGCGGGGTCCTTCCTGGACGGTGGTTCAGCGGCGCAGGCCGGCCGGGCGGACGGCTGCGGCCGGTGCGGCGAGAACGGCTTCGGCCGGGTGGCCGGTGAGGGTACGGCCGGAGGTGGGCGAGGTCGCGAGCGCGGCGACGACCCGGGCATCGACGCTGCTTGCCGCGAGCTGCGGAGCGGGCCGGGCGCGGCCGGGGTGGGCTGTGTGGCGGTCGGCGAGGTCGCCGCGCATTGCCCGGACCTCCCGCACGTAGCCATCGGCCATGGTCGCGATGTAGCGCAGGCGCGCGGCGTAGTGCGGATCGGCCGCGCCGCCCAGGCCCTCCCACCAGGAGGCCGTCTCGTGGAGGGCACTGACGGCCTGGTCGAGGACGCCGTCGCCCGGTGCGGTCAGCTCGCTCAGCGCGTCGACGACCTCGCGGGTGTGGCTGGCCTGGGAGATGGCCTCGGTGACCTGGGCCAGCGACCGCGACGGGGGCAGTGCCAGCGGGAGACCGGGGTCGAGCAGGTCCGCTGGGCCGGCGAAGCCGTACCCGTCGGCTTGTAGGAAGTCGACGGCCCGCGTCACGGCGGCCCGGCGCTCCGTGGGCTCGACCACGGCGGCGGGCAGCCGGTGGTAGGTCTCGTGCACGCGGACGACGGGGACGAACCCGGCGCGGTGGAGGGCGGACTCGGCCCCTGCGTGGAGAGCCTGGACCTGCTGGCGGGACGGTACGCCGAGGCGGTCCAGGTGCTCGTCGATGGCGGTCAGTAGCGCGGGGACACTTCCCCTGTTGCGGGCGTGCGGCCCGTCCGGCCTGCTGTCGTAGACGAGTTCGAAGAGCTCGGGGTCGTCCGGGTGGGTGCGGGTCACCAGCCACTCGTCCGGGAATCCGGGAGCGTGCGCGGAGCCGCTCTCCGGCGGGGGCGAGATCGTCAGCCAGGTCTCGTCGGGCAGCTCCGCGACGACGATGTAGTCGTACGCCCCGAAATCGACCCCGGTGTCGAGCCCGCGCTGGGCGAGCGGGCCGGTGATGTGCGCGTAGCGCCGTGCGGGAGCAGAGGTGTCGCGCTCGGGTGCGGTGGGCCCGAGGATTTGGGCGCTGACGCCCGTGCTGGTGTCGGTGAACACGACGGTCACCTGGTCGGGTTGCATGGTTCTTCTCCTGGAGCGAGTGGGCCGGTGCCAGCGAGCCCCGGGCGGCCAGGGCGGTTCGAGGATGCGGGCAGTTGGCGGCTTGGCGCGGCCGGGGGCTGGTGGTAGAGGGGCTGGTCAGAGTGCGGCGCGCCGGGAGGCGGCGAATCTGACGGACAGCCGGGCCCTTCAGCTTTCGTGAACTCACGGGGGTTTCAGTGCATGCGGGCGTCGGTATCGAAGAGCGCCTTCTCGGCGGGATGGAGGATGTGCTGGGTGATGAAGCTCCGCCCGGCGACCTTCCATAGGCCGCGTCCCCGCGTGAGCGCGGCGACGGCTTGGGTCTCGACGCCGGTCAGCCCCAGTAGGGAGGCGGCGGTGGCGAGTTGGTCGCTCTCCTGGCGGTAGATGATGCGCGTGCTGCAGTCGGCGAGCAGGCCCTCGGCCAGCACCCGGCCGCGCGAGCCGGCATCACCGGCGGACAGCAGGTCGGACAGCCGGTGGATCACCATGAGGTTGGCGATGCCCAGCCCGCGCGAGAGTTTCCACTGGCTCTGCATCCGCTCCAGCAGGCCGACATGGCGCATAACCCGCCATGCCTCGTCGTAGATCACCCACCTCCGACCGCCCTGTGGGTCGGCCAGCGCGGACTCCATCCAGGCACTCGCGCACGTCATCGCGAGGACGAGCGCGGCGTCGTCGCCGCTGCCGCCTAGGCGTGAGAGGTCGATCGTCAGCATCGGGACGCTCGCGTCGAAGACGAAGGTGCTCGGGGCGTCGAACATCCCGGACAGGTCACCGTGGACCAGGCGCCGCAGGGCGTGGGCGAGGTCCTCGGCTGCCGGGCCCATCCGCCCGCCCTGCTCGCCGAGCGCGGCATCGAGGCGCTCGGGTGACCCGAGGGTGTGCGCGACCTCGCCGAGCAGCGGCACCGTGCCGCGCGCCTGGGCGTCGGCGACCACCAGGTCCAGCGAGAGGTCCAGGGCGGTGTGCTCCATCGGCAGCAAGTCGCGCCCCAGAACCGTGCGGGCGAGGCCGGCCAGCAGCATGAGGCGGCGCTTGCGGACCTCGCCCGCCCAGTCCTCCTCGTTCATGCCGTCCGGCCGCGCCGGGGCGTCGAGCGGGTTGAGCCTGCCCTTCAACCCGGGCCCCAGCGCGATGGTCTGCCCGCCGAGGGCCTGGGCGACCGCGGTCCACTCACCCTTCGGGTCGGATGGCACGTACACGCGGTAGTTGTGCGCGATGGCCCGGGTCGCTATGGACTTGGCCAACGCGGACTTGCCCATGCCGATGATCCCGGCCAGCACGGCGTTGGGGTTCGTGAAGCCCTCGACCTTGCCACTGTTGTAAAGGCTGAACGGGTCGTAGCAGAACGAGCCTTCCGAATGGACGTCCCGGCCGATGAAGATCCCCTCCGAGCCCAGGCCTCCCTCCGCCAGGAACGGATAGGCCCCGCTCGCCACGGCGGTGGTCATCCGGTGGGCGGGCAGGCGGACCTTCCCGCCGCGGGCGGAGGCAGGGCCCGGTCGTCCTGACGGCGGATAGGTCGCCCGAAGCTCCGGATCGAGCCCCTCCTCCCCCCGCTCGGGCGGAGCCTCGGCGAGGCGGGCCTTGCGGCGGGCCCGGTCGAAGTCGCGGCGGGCGGAACGAAGTTCGGTACGGGAGGACTTGCGGGGAACGAACAAGGGGCTGGCACTGGCGCGGGTCTTGGACATGGCGATGGGCTCCGGTGGGTGGCGGGAGAGGGTTAGCGGCGGACGAGGCCGGTGAACGGGGCGTGCAGGTCGGCCGGGGTGGTCTGCCGACGCACGAGGTGCGCGGTGCGCTGGTGGCGCTGGCAGATCGTCAGCTCGGGCGCGCCTTCGGGAAGGCCGACCTGGCACGCCTCGCGGTCGGGCACCTCGCCGGTGCCGGGCCGGGGGGAGGCGTGGTAGGCGGCGTGCACGTGGTCGGCCGCCTGCCAGATCCGGGTGCGGGCGGCCCGCAGCTGCTCGCCCTCGATCGACACGAGCGCTCCGGTGCGGCTGGCGTGGGCGTCGAGCAGGGCGTGGAGGGAGACGAGGTGGGCGTGCAGGCTGTCCAGCTCGGTGCGTGAGGTGACGAGGGGGCCTGCGGGGATATTGAGCGTGCGGTGGAAGTCGACCGCCGCGGTCGCGAAGGGAAGGAAGTCCTCCGCGAGGGGAGTGGTGGTGCGGGGCATGGCGGTGCTCTTTCCAAGGGGGTAGGGGTGGTGGTTCAGGCGGCGAGCGCGAGGGGGAGCGCGGCGGCGGTGAACGCCTCGGCCTGCTGCCAGGTGAGCGGGCGCAGGTCGAGCTGGGCGGCGACGGCGGCGGTCTCCACGACGGCGCAGGCCGAGCGCAGTTCGTCCTCGGTATCGGCGCTCACCGTCAGCAGGCCGGTCAGGGCGACATCGGCGTGGCCGGCGATGAGCTGGCGTTCGCGCTGCTTGACGTCCTGGTACTCGACCGTGTCGGCTTCGCTGTCGACCTGGCCCCGGCGGGCGCGCTCGGCCGAGTCCGCGATGATGCTGGCCTTCTTGCGCTGGACGTCGCGCATCGCCGCGTCCAGGCCCTTGGGCTCGTACGCCAGGGACAGGGTGCGCTGGACCCCGCCGCTGAAGAGCAGCTGGTGCAGGAACCCGGGGCTGGTTTCGGTGCGGGGCCAGTTCTCGACCCAGTAGGTGGCGTGGACGGCGGAGTCGGTGGCGATGTGGCCGGCCTTCTCGATCACAACCACGGGGCCGGCGGCGGCAGGGGCGGCCTCCGGGTGGCCGGAGGAGGACCAGCGATCCAGCCCGGTCAGGGACTTGGGGTCGTACGCGGTCCGCACCACGGCGGCGATCTCGGTGGCGGACAGCCAGCCTGCCGGATTGAGACCAGCGGTGCGGGCGGCCTGGTCGAAGGTGGCGGTCAGCTGGGCCAGCACCGAGAATCCCCCGGCCAGGCCGCCGCCGGCCTGGTTGATCAGCCGCCGGGCTGCCTTGAAGTCCAGCGAGATGGCGACGTATGCCTCGTGCGGTGCGGCGGCCGGTCCGGCGTTCTTGACTAGGTCGCCGTAGATCTCACCCGCGACCGGCGCGTCGGGGTTGCCCGTCTTCTCCCAGTAGCGCCGAAGCGCATCGCCCGAGGCCGGCATCGTGCGCTCGATCACCTGGATACGGGCGATGTGCCCGGTGCGGGCGAGCGCCGCCAGTGCCCGGCCCCACCCGCTGACGTTGGCGTTCTGCGCGGCGGGGTCGAGAAGTGCGTAGGCGCGGCTGCTGACCTTGACGATTGCGGTCAGAGTTCCGGCGCGCGGGTCGTGGACCGCGCCGTACCGGCGGTCGGGTGCGGTGACGACCCGAAGGCTGGCGGCGGTGCCGGGCAGGTGCAGCAGGCCCTCGCGCACGGGCCGCCGGGAGGGTCGGGCGAGCCAGATCAGCTGGCCGCGCATCCGTCGCAGCGCGTAACGGGTGACGATGGGCGCCCAGTCGGCCAGGGAGCGGCCACGGTGGCGAACGAGGACGAACAGGGCGACGGCGGCCCAGAACGGGATGAGTTCGAGTGCGCCGACCACGCCGCGCGTGAGGACGACAACGAGCAGGAGAAGACCGGCGAGGGAGGCGACGATCAGCTGAGCGGCGGTCAGGCCGAGCAGGACGCCGCGCTTGGAGCGGTGCGGGAACTTCACGGTGGCCGGGGAGGTATCAGACATCGGGGATCCAGGAGGTGCGAGCGGGCGGATGGGGGCGGCGGGCGCGGCGCTCTTCTGGAAGCCATGGCGGAACTCCAGTTCGGGGTAGGAGGGGCGGGCTGTGGCCGTGCGGTCAGCAGCCCGCCCCGAGGAGGTGGGCGGTCAGGACCCGGAGGGCGGCTGCTGGGGGAAAACCCAGCGCTGCGGGGCCGGCGAGCCCTGCGGCGACGGCCCGCCGACCGGCGGAACCGCAGGTCCGCTCGGTGCGGAACCTGAGGAGCCCGGAACGCGGGCGGTGGCATCCGAACGCCGGCTGACCGGTGCGCTCTGGCCGGCGGAGCCGCCTGATGCCGTGGCCTCACCCGATTCCGAGCCGGCATCGCCACCAGCGGCGGGTGCCCGGGTGATGAGTGCGGGGATGCCCGGACGCTGGACGAGTGCACGGCCCCGGTCGCCAGGGGCTGACGGGTCCTCGCCGAAGCGGAACTTGGTGGGCATGCTCGGCGGCCCGGCATCGATGCCTTCCTTGCTGAACCGCCCAGATGGGTCGATCCCGGAGGCGACACCATCCTGGCCCATGCCAGCAACCTGGGCAGGGCCCTGCGGTGCAGGCGTGCCGGTGCCCACCTGCATCACCAGGCTCGCCGCGGTCTTGGCTGCGCCTGCGGCGACCGCCATCCCGGCGACGCCGGAGCGGTGCAGGTCGTCGTGTCCGCCGTTGTCCGTCGCCCAATGCACGAACTTGTACGTCGCGTACGGGCAGAGGAGGACGAGGACCATCACGACGATGCCCGCCATCGCGTCCGAGAGGGCCGACATGCCGTCCTTGGCATCCGACTTGCCCATCGCGGAGACGCCGATCAGGAACACCACCGTCATCAGCAGCTTGCTGACCACCAGCGTGGCGGTGGCCTCGATCCAGCCGCGCCGCCAGCGCTTGGCGACCTCCCAGCCGCCGCCGCTTCCCGCGAAGACTGCGAGGGCGACCAGGATCAGGACGCCGACCTTGCGGGCCACCATCGTGCACCAGTAGAGGAAGGCGCCGATCGCACAGCCCAGGGCGACCAACGCCGGTACACCCCAGCCGAGTCCGTACATCGCGCCGAGTTCGTTCACCTTGACGACGCGGCGGATCGCGTCGTCCACGGACGTGTTGGCTGCTTGGAACAGGCCGTCGCTCAGGGCATCCACTACGGTGATCGCCACGCTGGTGAACGAGATCGCGCAGAACGAGAACAGGACGCCGGTCATGGTCCCGATGGCGGCCTGGGCGAGGGCGCGCTCGTCCCGGCGCCAGGCGGCGAACATCAGCTGGATGCAGAACGTACCGACGATGATCGACAGCCCGATGGGCAGCAGCAGAGCGTAGTTGTCGCGGAACCAGGGGGCATTGAGGTCGATGCCGGTGGTGGCGTTGACGGCCTCGGCGGCGAGGTCGGCCGCGCTGGAGGCAAGCTCACCCGCGGACTTGGCGATCCACGCGCCGATGCCGTCGGTGATCGACTTGCCGGGGTCGGAGACGAAGTTGATGCCGTCGACCACGTCGCAGACCTGGCTCATCAGGGGGATGTCACAGACACCCATGGGGGTACCTCCTTTCGGGAGCGGTGGTCAGGGGGCGACGGTCGGGAAGACGCCGGCGAGAGCGCAGTTCTGGGACGGGCGGCACTGCACGGCGAGCGTGGTCGAGCGGGCCTCGGCGCCGCCTGCGGGCGAGCCGTTCCAGCCGATCGACTGCCGACCCGAGACGGTGACGGCGTAGACGTACGCCTGCGTGATCGCCCCCGGGTCGGACTGCAGGACCTGGGTGAAGGAGGCCGGGAAGTGCGCCTCGTTCGCGGTTGCGGTCGCGTACTGGCCGTTGTCGGCCATCCGGCCCCATAGCACGGGTGAGGGGACCAGGGCGTCCACTGATGCGGTGTCCGCGTACTTGGCCTCTGGCGACATCCACTTGTGCAGCGCGGCCAGCAGCTCGGGCTGAGAGTAGGAGCGGGTTTCGTACGACCACAGCGCCGAAGCCGCCGCCTTGCCGAAGGCGATCGGATCGTGGGTGGCGGGCGGAACCGGCAGGGCCGCGCGGCCACCGGGCGAGGACGAAGCCGCCGGGGCGGACGGCTGGGCCGATGAGGAAGCGGGCGCGGAACTCACCGAACTGGGCGGAACCTTGGCGGGGGTCCTTCCGTCTCGGGTGAGGTAGGCGAGCAGGCCAGCGAGGGCGACGAGCGCCGCCAGTGCAGCGGTGCCGAGCAGCGCCCGGCGGCGCACGCGAGATGCGCCGCCGGGGTTGCCGCTACGGTCAGCGGCAAAGGAACGCTTCTGCATCAGTGGACCTGGCCACCGAGCGTCGAGAAGAAGGCCACGACGCCGTTCGCGGCGCCGAGCAGCAGGGCCGCGCCGGCACTGACGAGGACGCCCTTCTTGCCGTTGGCCTCGGCCTGGTGACCGCCCGAGTGGTGGCCCCAGGCCCAGACGCCGGCGCTCACCGCGAGCGCGCCCACGACGGCGATGATGCCGAACAGGTTGATCGAGCCCATCACCTGCTTGAGGACCGCGAGACCGGGGAGGCCGCCCTCGTTCGGCTGGATGCCCGGGTCGTAGGCGAGCTGGATGGCCTTGTCGGCGAGGAACATTGCGAACTCCAGTTCGATTCATTGCGCGCAGCAGCCCGGAATCGGGGAAGGGGACAGTGCGGCGGAGCGAGAAAGGGGGGAGGGGAGAAAAGCGCCGGTCAGACGACTCGGCGGGCCGCGAGAACCTGCGGCTTCCAATCGGCGAGGGTCGAGATCTTGACCACGTCGCCCGTGTGCGGGGCCTGAACCACAAGGCCCGAGCCGATGAACATGCCCACGTGCTCGGGGTGTTCGGCGGTGCCCTCGATGAACAGCAAGTCGCCGGGCTTGAGGGAGTCGACCGACACCGGCTGACCCTCGGTGACCTGCGTGTACGTCGTCCGGGTCAGCGTGACCCCGGCGGCCTTGTACGACGCCTGCATCAACGAGGAGCAGTCGCACCGCCCCATCGGGTCGGGCCCGTGCGGATCGTTGCAGTCACCGCCCCACTGATACGGCGTCCCCAGCTGGCCGAGCGCCCAGCGGATCGCGGTGCGCACCTGCGGCGGGGCATCGGCCGGGATGGCGTACCCGGCCGGCAGGGTGCCCGGTGGGATGGCGCCGAAGCCGGAACCGTCCCCACCGCTCGTACAGCCGCCGCCGCTTGGGGCCAGCGGCGGACTACCTCCACCGCCGGGACTGGGACTCGGCGTGGCGCCGGTCTTGGCGAGCAGCGGCTCGATCGACTTCTGCAGGGCGGTGGCCAGCGGCTCCCACTTGGCGTAGGCGTCCGGATAGCCCGAACCCTGCACCGCCTGGGCGGCCTGGGTAACCGTCATCGACTCCCAGCCCGACACCTGCTGGAGTGCCGAGTAGAACTCGGTGCTCGCGTGCACCGGGTCGAGGATCTGCTCCGCGGTGCCCCAGCCCTGGGAAGGCCGCTGCTGGAACAAGCCCAGACTGTCGCGGTCCCCGTAGGTGAGGTTCCGCAGGCCGCTCTCCTGCATCGTGGTCGCCAGCGCCACGATCTGCCCCCGGACCGGAATGTGCATCGCGACGCCGGTGGCCTGGATCGTCTTGGCGTTGGGCACCTGCTCGGCCGGGTTGTCCAGCCCCGGCACGGCAACGGTGGTCTTGTCGCTGCCGTCCAGAATCGCCTTCACCTGGGCGGCCACCGCCGAGGTATCCACAGCCTGTGCACCGCTATTGGAGCAGGACGTGGCGGCGGCGGCGGATCCGGCTGCCGCGACGAGGATCGGAACGGCCAGCAGCAGCGGGCCGGCAGCGGCAAGACCGACAATGGCTCCGGCGGTCTTCTTCATCGCCGCCGCCAACAGTCGCCGGCGTGAACGGCCTTGACCGGACGAAGGGTCGGGCACGGCGGCGGGTGTATCAGGGCATGCTGCATCGCAGCGGCTCCTCGCTGGTGGTAGGAGCGCGGTGCCGGCTTCTCGTGCAAAGCCGCCGGCACCACGCTGTTGTGAATCCGCCTCTCGGAGGCGGGCCCGGGTCAGGGGAGTTGGTAGCTCCGGACGCCGGTCTCGGGTCGTGCGCGGCAGCCAGCCGCGCTCGTAATCTCAGGCGGTGCACGGGGGTTCTCCTCGGATCGCGGAATCGGGTGTCGAATGTGCCGAGGGTGCACCGAAATTGGACGGAACGACATGAATCAGCACAGGCCAGCAGGGGTGGAGCTGGGCTCCGCCTCGGCGACATGGCCAGACATTAGACGCGGATTCCGGCCGCACCAAACGCCCCCGGAACAGGCCCAGGAAGCGGGCGGATGCCTCATTAGGTGCGGCCGGACATCACGGCTAACCTCCGGCGCATCCCCACTCCGAGCGGCTGCCCCCTCGGCGTCGTTCGAAGTGGGCCCAGTCCTGTCACGCCCTGAAAGAGGCCCCGCACATGAGCTACACCCTGCACCGAGGCGACGCCCTCACCGTGCTGACGTCCCTGCCCGACGAGAGCGTTGACGCGGTGATCACCGATCCGCCGTACAACTCCGGTGGACGCACCAGCTCCGAGCGCACCGCCCGCGACGCTCGCGCCAAGTACGTCACGAGCGGTTCCGCTCACGACCTTCAGACCTTCCCCGGCGAGAACCGCGACCAGCGCTCGTACCGCGCCTGGCTGACCGCCCTGCTGACCGAGGCGTACCGAGCCTCGAAGGAGCACTCCGTCGCGATGGTCTTCTCCGACTGGAGGCAGGAACCCACCACCTCGGACGCCCTGCAGATGGCCGGGTGGACCTGGGCTGGCACGATCCCGTGGATCAAGCCCGCCAGCCGCCCGCGCAAGGGCGGATTCAAGCAGTCCGCCGAGTTCATCACCTGGGGCGTCAAGGGAAGCCTCAACAAGAACAGGGAGATCTACCTCCCGGGCCACTTCATCGCCTCGCAGCCGCGCAAGGACCGAGTCCACATCACCCAGAAGCCGGTGGAGGTCATGCAGCAGCTCGTCCAGATCTGCCCCGAAGGCGGAACCATCCTCGACCCGTTCACCGGCTCCGGCTCGACCGGCGTCGCCGCGCTCAAGGAAGGCAGGAAGTTCGTCGGCGTCGAACTCTCCCCGCATTACGCCGAGGTCGCCGAACAGCGGCTGCGAGCCGAACTAACCCAGGACGACTTCGTCCTGGCCGGGCCCGAGGCGTGAGAACAAGGGCGGCCGGGGCCGACAGAGAGCAGACACGAAAGGGCGGCTGTCGCATCGAGTTACCGATGCGGCAGTCGCCCTTCGCCGTTGGTCATGCCGCGTCGAACGCCTGCTGGATCAGCGGCGTCGCCCGCTCCAAGTCGGCCGCCGATCTGATCCGCACCTCCAGGTCACCCGTCCCCAAGTGACCGATCCCGCGTACGTCGCGCGTGAAGCCCTCCTCCAGTGCGACGGTCCCCGGGTCGACACGCAGATAGACCATGATCGTCTGGCTGGACGGGCGGAACAGCACACACGCCAGGTTCCTCATCCGCCGGAACGCGATGTAATGGAGCTTCGCCTCCACCTCGACATCTCCCGACCGGGTCAGAGCCTCGCTCAACTCCTCGTAGAGAGCACGCAGCGGCGTCGGCGGCTCAGCCATGATCGTCTCCGTCGAGTTCGGGGCCCCCGCCGGACCTTCGCCAGCACGGTCGACCGCCGTCCGTGGTGCAGCCGGCGCGGCGTTGCCCGGGGCCGACTCCACCAGGAGCAGGCTCAGCAGGCCACCCTCGAAGACCCGGTATCGCACCAGGTCAATGCGCTGACCCATGAGGTGGATCGCGGTCCGGTCGTGCCGGAAGAAGTCGGCGGCGATGCAGACCACCCGCGGGTTGCGCCAGTCGATGCTCTCGGCTGCCTCGGCGCCCAGCTTCTCCTGCACGAGACCCTGGAACTCGTGGCGGCTGCTCTTGAGCCAGGACAGGTACGAGACCGCCTGCGTTACCACCCCGTGGTCGCTGCCCTTCTTGTACTCGATGATCACCGGGGTGCCGTTCTCGTCGAGCCCGAGCGAGTCGATCCGCCCCCGATGCCACGGCCCGGTGGGGTACTCCGACGCCACGAAGCGGATCCCGAGCATCGCCTCCGTGCTCGCTTCGACCCGGCGCTGTAGGTCCACCTCCAGCGCCACCGTCGAACCTTGCACCTCGGCATCGCGGCCGTCGGCGTCGAGCCGGAACAGCTTTAGGTCGGTCATCCGTGTCCCCTCCGTGCCCAGTACAGGAACACCAAGCGAAGAATGGAAGGTCGTATTCCCGATGGGTCGGGTTTCCGGCCAGGTCGCGCCAGACCTGCGTGAAAGGGGCGGCTGGGTCAACTACCACAATGTGGCGGCCGGACCAAATTGGCGATTCTCCGGATTATGGCCCTGCCCGCCAGCTGTGGTTCGCGCGACTCCGTCGTGCGGCGGGCCGAGCAATCGCATGGCCGCGCTCAGGCGGCGTTGACTCCGGAGAGAAGATGCGAAATAAGTCAGAGGTCGCCGTCGAGCCTGCGTTCTTGAATCTTCAGGCCGCAGCGAAGTACATGGGGGTATCGGTCAACACCTTGTACATCTGGCGCCACCGGCGGCAGGGGCCGCCGAGCTTTCGTATGGGGCCTGGCGGTCGAGTGGTGTACCGCCGTGAGCTCCTCGATGCCTGGTTGGCTGAGCAGGAGAAGGCGGACTCGCGATCGAACCCAGCACTCGACCCGCTGAAGGCGTCAGCTCAGCGGCGCTCTTCGCGCAAGTCCGGACGATAAAGCCGGTACTTGCCTGAGCTGGCCATACGCCCCTGCGGCACCACTGATTAGACGTTTGAAGTTCTCGGCTGCATCAGGAATTTCGTGCACGCCGAGGTCGTCTGTGTGTTGGACATGCCGCAGGGACGTTCCCTCGGCGCGCATTGCAATAACTGAAGGAGTTCGCAAGTGGCGGGGTACATAGAGGACAGGTGGCTCAAGAAGCGCCCCAACAAGGAGACGGGAAAGCGCGAACGAACCAACCTTTGGGGAAAGGGCGCTCGCTACCGCGTCAAGGGAATACCTGGCGTCCGAGACCGCTCGTTCGACACCGTTGCAGACGCCAAGGCGTGGCTGGCGGAAGCGCAGACCGATACGCGGCGCGGGGACTTCGTCGACACCCGGGACGGACAGATCTCGATGCGCGACTACGTCGAGAAGCACTGGTGGCCGGCGCAGACGCACCCTGCGCAGACGCTGGAGAGCATGCGCTACCGCATCTGGGGCCACATTCTTCCCTACCTTGGGGATCTCGCGCTGCGCGAGATCGGCGTCCCGGAGCTGCGGACGTGGTCTGCCGAGATCCAGCGGAAGATCGGCTCCGGCACGGCATACGTCACCTGGGTGTACCTGAAGGCGATCATGCAGGCCGCAGTTGAGGACAAGCGGCTGTTCCGCAACCCCTGCAAGGGGAACAGCTCGATCAAGCCGCCGAGGAAGCCCGAGCGGAAAGCGCGTGCCTGGGCACAAGAGCGCGTGAGTGGTGTCCGAACGGCGCTCCCCGACCGGTATCACGCGACGTTTGATCTCGGCATTGGATGCGGGCTACGCCAGGGTGAGGCGTTCGCGTTCAGCCTGGACGATGTGAACGGGGAGTCCATCCACGTCTCCCGCCAGATCCTGCGCTACAAGTCGCAGCTGTACTTCGGCCCGCCGAAGGGGCGGAAGGAGCGCGACGTGCCGTTGCCGCGCGCCCTCCGGAAGCGGCTGGAGGAGTACCGGACGAGGTTCCCCACGATCGAGGTCACCTTGCCGTGGCTTGACCCTGAGCTGCCGGATCTGCCACGGGACGAGTGCCGCAAGGTGACCGTATCGCTGCTGTCCACGACGAGGCAGGACACGGCAATCAACCGGGCGACCTGGAACACTCGCAACTGGAAGCCGGCACTCGCTGTCGCCGGTGTGATTCCGCCGCTCCCTGAGCCGACGGAGGGGGCGAAGCCGACCAGGGTCTGGGAGCCCAGCCGAGAGCACGGGTTCCATGTCCTGCGACACACGTACGCCTCGGTCATGCTGGAAGCTGGCGAGTCGATCGTCTCGCTGGCGCAGTGGCTCGGGCACTCGGATCCGGCCTTCACCCTTCGGACCTACACTCACTTCATGCCGGAGGCGGGAGCGCGCGGTCTTGCTGCTGTCGACAGCCGGCTTGCGGATCTCGGCTGAAAGTCCCTGAGAAGTCCCTGACGGGCCGGACGAGGCCCGCGGATCGCCCAACGTGCCTGGTCAGGGCATGATCATCGCCAACGCTGGCCTTTACCCGGCGTATAGGCCGACTCGTCCGCTGCTCAGCCAGGTGTTTGCGTCGAGGGCCCGACCGCGATCGTGCGGTCGGGCCCTCGACGGGTTGACGGGGAGTCAGGCGGGTCAACCGGTGACCGAGGCGTTGTAGCTGTCGATGGCGGGCTGGAGTTCCTTGCCGGCGTCGGTGAGGGCCTGCTGGGCGGTCTTGGAGCCGCTGATGGTCTGCTCGATGGCGGTCTCGACGCCCTTGCGGGCCTGCGGCATGACGCCGAGCAGGCAACCGGCGGTGGCCGGGGTGGGCTTGGTGGCCTTCAGCTGGTCGATCGCGGTCTGGAACTGCGGGAACTTGCCGACCCACTCCTTGTCCGCGGCGACGTCGAGCGCCTTGGTGTTGACCGGGAAGTAGCCGGTGCCGGTGTGCCAGGCGGCCTGCTGGGAGGGGGCGGTGGCGAACTTCTCGAACTCCCAGGCCGCGCGCTGCTGGGCGGTGGAGTGGCCGGGGCCGGAGATCCACAGCGAGGCGCCGCCGATCACCGGGCCGCCCTGGTCGGAGGCGGCGGTCTTCGGGAAGGCCGCGGTGCCGACGGTGAACTTGGCGGCCTCGGTGTAGCCGCGCAGCACACCCGTGGACTCCAGGTGCATCGCCACCGTGCCGGCCTTGAACGCGGCCTGGGCGTCCGCGGTCTGCCGGCCGGTGTTGGCCGCGTAGCCGCCCTTGACCAGGTCGGCCCACCACTGGACGATCTCGGCACCCTTCGCGGTGTCGAAGGTGGCCTTGGTGGCCTTGCCGGTACGGCCGTTGTCGCCGTCGCAGTACAGTGCGCCGGACTCGGCGAGCAGCTGCTCGACGAACCAGCCGTAGATCGCCGCGCCGAAGCCGTAGCGGACGGTCTGCCCGCTGCCGTCCTTCTTGGTCAGCTTCTTGGCGAGGTCGCCCAGTTCGGCCAGGTCGGTGGGCGCCTTGGCCGGGTCCAGGCCGGCCTCCTTGAAGGCGTCGGCGTTGAGGTAGAGCAGCGGCATCGAGGAGTTGAACGGCATCGACTGGAGCTTGCCGCCCACCGAGTAGTAGTTGCGGATGTTCGGCTGCAGGTCGTCGAGCGAGTAGCCGTCCTTGTCGGCGAAGGCCTGGGCCGCGACGGTCTGCTTGGAGTCGATCATGAACCGGGTGCCGATGTCGTACACCTGCACCAGCGCCGGCGTGGCCTTCTGCTGCACGGAGGCCTTGTACTTGGCGATCAGGTCGTCGTAGCTGCCCTGGAACAGCGGCTTGACCTCGATCTTGCCCTGGTGGGCGGCGTTGAACTGGTTGACCAGGGCGGTCAGCGCATCGGCGTTCTTGCCGGTCATCGAGTGCCAGAACTCGACGGTGGTCACCCCCGACGCCTGGTCGAGGGCGGAGGCGCCGGGAGCGGCGGAGTCGGTCGACGCGTTGCCGGAGCTGCTGGACGAACAACCGGTCAGGGCGAGACCGGAGACCAGCAGGGCGGCGAGCGCGCGGGCACTCTTCTTCACGGTTCTTCTCTCTTCTGCGAGGGTGAGGTACCGGGCGAGTCGGAGCCGGGCGTGCGGGGCGGGTCGTGCGGGGCGGGTCGGGTGGAGCCGAGGCGCCGTCAGCGGACCGCCCCGGCGGTGAGTCCGCGGACGATGAAGCGCTGGCCGAACACCACCAGCACGAGGGTGGGCAGCAGTGAGAGCACCACGCCCGCCAGGATCAGGCCGGGGTCGGCCATCTCGGAGTCGCGCAGCGAGGAGAGACCGATCTGCAGGGTCTGCATCTCTGAGGTGCGGGTGATGATCAGCGGCCAGAAGTACTGGTTCCACGCGGACAGGAACACGTAGATGGCGAGCGCGGCGAGGGCGGGCTTGTTGAGCGGGACGAGGATCCGCCACAGGAAGCGCCAGTGGCCCGCCCCGTCGATCCGGGCGGCGTCCCGCAGCTCGGCCGGGAACTGGCGGAAGGACTGCCGCAGCAGAAAGGTGCCGAAACCGGACGCCAGGAAGGGCAGCACCAGTCCGAAGTAGGTGTTGCCGAGTCCCCAGTCCGACAGCGTCAGGTAGTTGGGGATGATGATGGCTTCCCACGGCACCATCAGGGTGGCGAGGAACAGCCCGAACACCGCTGCCCGGCCCTTCAGCGGCAGGAACACGAAGGCGTACGCGGCGAGGATCGCGGTGAGCAGCTGGGCCGCGGTGATCACTGCGGCCACCAGGGCCGAGTTGGCGTACTGACGGATCAGTGGGATGGCGTGCACCGCGCCGGAGAAGTTCCGGCCGGTGAAGGAGTGCGGGACCAGGGCGGGCGGGTAGGTGGCGATCTCGTCGGGCTGCATGAAGGCGCCGGCGAACACGTAGTAGACCGGGAACGCGACGGTCAGCAGGGCCATCCCGAGCAGCAGGTAGACGGCGACGCGGGCGAGCGTGGCGCGGAGCGGCAGCGGACGGCGGGCCGAGCGGGTCGGCTCGGCCTGGGCGGGGGTGGTGTCGGCGATCGCGCTCATGCGTAGTGCACCTTCCGCTCCAGGAAGCCGAACTGGACGGCGGTGCAGCAGAGGACCACGACCATCAGCACCACGGCCTGCGCGCTCGCCATGCCGAAGTCGCTGGCACCGTAGGCGAAGGCCTTCTGGTAGACGGAGTAGACCAGGGTGCGGGTCGCGCCGTCCGGCCCGCCCTTGGTGAGGATGTGGATCTGCCCGAAGCTCTGCAGGGCGTTCACGGTGGAGACCACGATGAGGAAGAACAGGCTGGGCCCGAGCATCGGGATGGTGATCGACCGGGCCAGTCGGATCCCTGACGCACCGTCGAGCCGGGCGGCTTCGGTGATCTCGCCGGGGATCGAGCCGATGCCCGCGGAAAGCACCAGCACGTTGTAGCCGAGGTTCATCCAGATCGTGGATGCCGCGACCGAGAGCAGCGCGTACTTCGAATCGGTCAGCCACCCGACCGGATCGAGGCCGACCGTGGACAGCAGCCCGTTGAGCACCCCGCTCGCCGGGTTGTAGAAGACCGAGAAGACCACGGAGGCGCTGGCCACCGAGAAGGCGAACGGCAGCGCGAACGCGGAGCGCAGCAGCCGGACTCCGCGGATCCGGCTCTCCAGCAAGAGGACCAGCAGCAGCGCTCCGAGCACCCCAGGCACCACCGTGAACAGTACGAACAGGGCGGTGGTGACCAGGGTGTGCCGGAAGTCCGCCGACGCGAGCAGGTCGGTGTAGTGCTTCAGACCGACGTACTGCGACGGCGCGCCGAACAGGTCGTTGGCGTGGGTGCTCAGATAGAGGGTGCGGCCCAGGGGGTATGCGATGAAGAACCCGAAGACCGCGAGCGAGGGCAGCAGGAACGCCCAGGCGAGCCCCTGCTCCCCGAGGCGGCGACCCGGCAGGGGCGGCGGGCTTGGTGCGGTCGGCATGGTGCGCGTCAGCCTTTCGTGACGTCGGTTCAGCCAAACCGTGTCGCGCCCGAACGACACGACGGCGATGACCCGGTGAGCGGGGGGTGGCGCGTTCCTTACGCGTTCGCGTCACGCGTGGCGGGCCCCGGATGGTTACCCCTCGCCTGTCACTTCCGCACCTTCCGGCAACCGATGATTCGTCAGATCGCGGGGTTGGCCGGATGTTGGCGTTCTTCAGTTCTCAAGCAGCGGTTTTCGGTCGGAGCGTCCGTGCTCGGCCGGTCGTTGGCGGTCTGCCGGCCGGTCAGCGCAACAGTCGGCGTTCCTTGGCGATGGCCACCGCGCCGGAGCGGGTGTCGACGCCGAGCTTGGCGTAGATCCGGCCGAGGTGGGTCTTGACGGTGGCTTCACTGATGTAGAGGGCCTTGGCGATCTCCCTGTTGCCGAGCCCCTGGCCCAGCTGGTCGAGGATGTCCTGTTCCCGGTCGGTGAGTTGGGGCAGTGGTGAGCGCATCTGGGCCATCACCCGGGAGGCGATCGGCGGAGAGAGGGCCGGGCGCCCGGCCGCGGCGGAGCGGATCGCGGCGAACAGCTCCTCCGGACGCTCGGCCTTCAGCAGGTACCCGGTCGCCCCGGCGCCGATGGCCCGCGTGATGTCGGCGTCGGTGTCGAAGGTGGTCAGTACCAGGACATGGGTGGAGCCCGGCCCGGCGAGGATCCGGCGGGTGGCCTCCACCCCGTCGATCCCGCTGCCCAGCTGGAGATCCATCAGCACCACCTCGGGCTGCAGGCGGGCGGCGAGCGTCACCGCCTCCTCCCCGGTGCTGGCCTCGCCCACCACCTCGACGTCCGGATCGCTGGACAGCAGTGCCAGCAGCCCGGCCCGGACCATCGCGTGGTCGTCGCAGACGATCAGCCTGACCTTGTCGTTCATGAACCCTCCTGTCCTGACGGTGGCAACGGCGCGGCCGACCGGGCGGCCGGGCCCGGCAGGGTCAGCGGATCTCCAGCGGGATGGCGGCGGAGACCACCGTGCCCTCGCCCGGAGCGGACTCGATGGTGAGACTGCCGCCGAGCTGCCGGAGCCGCGCCCGCATGGCCGGCAGGCCGTGCCCGCGGTCGCCCCTGACTGCGCCCCCCGCCGGCTCGTGTGCCCAGGGGGCACCGCCGACCTGGGCGGCGCGTCCGGTGCGGCCGGGGACGAAGCCCCGGCCGTCGTCCGCGATGTCCAGTACGGCCTGGTCGCCCAGGTAGGACAGCGTGAGCGAGGCGGTGGTGGCGTGTGCGTGCTCTCGGACGTTCGCCAGCGCGCCTTGCGCGATCCGCAGCAGCGCGGACTGCGCGGCGGCCGGCATGGGTATCGGAGGGCCGTCCAGGTGGAAGCGCACGGGCAGGCCGCTCTCCGCGGCCTCCCGCTCGGCGAGCGCGCGCAGGGCCGCCTCCAGGGTGCCCTGCTCGGCGAGATCGGCCGGGGCGAGGTCGTGGACGAAACGGCGGGCCTCGGCGAGGTTGCGAGCGGCGATCGCCGCAGCCGTGCGGACGTGGCCGCGCGCCGCCTGCGGATCGTGCTCCCAGGTGCGGTCGGCCGCTTGCAGCAGCATCTGCTGGCTGGACAGCCCCTGGGCCAGGGTGTCGTGGATCTCCACCGAGAGCCGCTCCCGCTCCGCGAGGGCGCCCTCGCGCCGCTCGATCGCGGCCAGCTCCCGGCGGGTGCGGATGAGATCCATGATCAGCCGGCGCTGCCGGGCGCCTTGCCGCTGCATGTAGAGGAACACCGCGGTGGCCAGCGCTGCGATGGCGGGCGGCAGCAGCGGCAACGTCGGGTCGAAGCTGTCGGCCAGCTGCAGTTCGGCCCCCACCACCAGCAGCGTCAGCACCGTCACCAGCGGGATCGCGGCCCGCGGCGGCAGAGCGCGAAGCACCGTGTAGATCAGCGGGATGGCGCACCAGGCGAAGCTGGGGGCCATCACCACCAGCACCGCCCAGATCCCGAGCTCCCCGGCCAACCAGGCCGGTCGGCGCTCGGCCCGCCCGAGCAGGTGGCCGACAGCCAGCGCGAGGCTGAGCCCGATCACCCACGGGGTGAGCGCGCTGTGCAGATGATGCATCAGATAGCGCACCAGGGAGGTGCCGAGCAGCAGGAGGAAGACCAGCCGCATGACGACGGTCAGCCAGCCGGCGTCCGGATCGACCGGACGAGGCGTGGGTCGGCGTATGACGGCCACCTCCTCTCTCTGTGTCAGCCCCTGTGCATTGCTGCGCCGTACCCGGCGGGCAACGAGCACCCACCGGATGTGGCTACGCGGCGTCGTCGCGTGACCACCTGGAATCACGCCGAGTAGCGCCTGCATAGGGATATTGGCTCGGCGACGAGGCCCGCACATCCACCGATCGGTTGACACGGCTGTCGTCCATCATGCCCCTCCAGCCGAGCCGGTCCGACGATCCGCGGCGGCCCTCCGGCGGCGAAGTATTGAGTGCGAGGCCGGACCGCAGGAAGTCCGGCTCCGAACCGATCAGGAGCCGAAAGATGAAGAAGCTGAGCACCCGTACCCGCGTCGTCACCGGTGCCGTCGCGGTCGCCGCGGTCGGAGCCAGCGTGGTCGGTGCCGTGTCCGCCAACGCCGAGACCCCCCAGGCGCCCGCCGTGGCGAAGGTCGACACAGCCAAGAGCTACACGATGGAGACCTCGCACCTGACGGTCGAGGCGGCCACCAAGGCGGCGCAGGTCACCATCGACACCGCCGAGAAGGCCGGGCAGCACGTCTCCGTCGCGGTCGTGGACCGGAACGGGACCGTGATAGTCCAGCTGCGCGGCGACGGCGCCGGCCCGCAGTCCTTCGAGTCCGCCCAGCGGAAGGCCTTCACGGCCGTGTCCTGGAACGCGCCGACCTCCGAGCTGGCCAAGCGCCTCGCCCAGGCGCCGAACCTGAAGGACATCCCCGGCACGCTGTTCCTCGGCGGCGGCGCCCCGGTCCAGCTCAAGGGCGCCCCGATCGCGGGCATCGGCGTGGCCGGTGCGCCCAGCGGCGACCAGGACGAGCAGTTCGCCCAGGCCGGCGTCGCGGCCCTGGGCAAATGACGCACGCCGGAGGGCTACCGACTGACGTCCGACGGCGGATGCCTGACGGCCAGCACCTGAGGGCTGAGGTCTGATGCCTGAGGCCTGACGGCAGACCGCGGGCCCGCTCGATCGAGCGGGCCCGCGGAACCCCGGCACTCACGAAGAGCAGTACAGGAGGCGGAGATGGTGTGACGCGGCCGCGACTCAGTCGTGTCGGTAGATGCAGAGCGCCCAGATCACGAAGACGTCCAGCGCGATGACGACCAGCGACCACAGCGGGTAGTACGGCAGCGAGAGGAAGTTTCCGATCATGCTCAGCGAGACCAGGAAGATACCCGCGATCCGTGCCCAGGCCATGCCTCGGATCACGCAGATGCCGGTCAGCGCGACCAACAGGCCGATGACCAGATGGATCCAGCCCCAGGAGGTCAGGCTGAACTGGAAGACGTAGTTCGGAGTCCTGACGTAGACGTCGTCCTGAGCGATCGCCATGATCCCCGCGAACACCTCGAGGAGACCATTGATCATCATCACCACACCGGCGAACAGCACCATCCCGGTCACCCAGGTCTTGTTCCCGGACTGTGGCGCAGCACCGCGGGCACCGCTCGGGGTGGGCGCGGTCGGACCGACAGACGAGCTCATGGAACCTCCTTGGCCGAAGCTGGTCTTGTGTCGACCCTCGGACACCTCAGGGGCTCGGGCACTCGGGCGACTCCATTCGGGTGGTCTTCGGACCCACCGGGAAGTGCCGCGATGCCGGTCGGTACCGGATCGCCCGAAGGGCGCGCGCCTTGTTAACTGGTCACAGTGCCTGGGCGGGCACGAGGTGCACCGGACGCCACCCGGCCTCGCGACCGCCACCCGGACCCCGGACCGGGGAGCGAGGCGAGGAGGTGCGACTGCCATGGCCGACGGGATCTGGCACGACCTGCCCCAGCCGCTCCGCCAACTCCTGGACGGCACCACGGCCGGGATCGGTGTCCTGGACACCGACCTGCGCTACCTCTACGTCAACCCGGCCCTGGCCCGGATGAACGGCGTGCCCGCCGAACTCCACCTCGGCCTCACCATCGCCCAACTCCTCCCCGACATCGACGCCCGCGAGGAGGTGCTGCGTGCCGTGCTCGCCGACGGGCGGGCGCGCGAGGTCACCTCCAGCGGACACACCCAGGCCGCCTCGCCACCGCACCGCCGCTACTGGCACGGCGCCTACCACCGACTCGAAGCCGACGGCGTCCCGATCGGCCTGGTCGGGATCGTGCTGGAGGTCACCGCCTCCCGCCAGCAGCAGCACGAACTCGAACAGGCCAGGGCACGCCTCACCCTGCTCGACGCCGCCGCCACCCGGATCGGCACCACCCTCGACGTGGACACCACCTGCGGAGAGCTCGCCGACTTCCTGGTCGAGCACCTCGCCGACGCCGCCACCGTCGAGGTCCTCCCGCATCCCGACAGCACCCACGCCCGCCCCCGGACCGACGGCAGTCGCCGCCTGCGTCGCGCCGCCATGGCCGCCCACCCCGAACTCATCGACCAGGTCCGGCTGCTCGGTGACCGCGGGGAGTACGTCGACTACCAGCCCGGATCGGCGATCCCGCGCTGCCTCGCCTCCGGGCGGCCGATCATCGAGAACCTGCTCACCGACGAGGAGCTCAGCCGCTCCGCACCCAACGCCGACCGGGTCGCGCTCTACCGGGCGATCGGCATCCACTCCGGGATGATCATCCCGCTCACCGCGCGCGGTCACCGGATCGGCACCGTCACCCTGATGCGGGCCGGCGCCTCGCAGGGCTTCGGCCAGCACGACGCGGTCGCCGCCCAGGACCTCGCCCGGCGCGCCGCGATCAACCTCGACAACGCCCGGCGCTACAGCCGGGAGCACGCGGTCGCGGTCGACCTGCAACGCGCCATGCTCGCCGAACCGGGCAGCCCGCACCCGGACCTCGCGGTCGCTTTTCGCTACCGCCCGGCCGGGACGAGCGCCCTGATCGGCGGCGACTGGTACGAGACGGTGGCCCTTCCGGACGGCCGCACCGTCCTCTCCATCGGCGACGTCATGGGCCACGGCATCGAGGCGGCGGCTGACATGAGCCACTATCAGGCGATGCTGCGGGCGATGGCCCTGCTGGAGCCGAGTGCGGACCGGCTGCTGCAGCGGATGGACGGGCTGGCCTGCGAGGTGCACGACTACCGGCCGTCCACCTGCCTGGCGGTGTACGCCGATCCCGCCCGCGGCAGGTACAGCTTCGCCAGTGCCGGACATCTACCGCCCGCGGTGGTTCGGCCGGACGGCGCGGTGGCGCTGCTCCCGGTCGAGGCCGGCCCGCCGCTCGGCACCGGACTGGCCGGCTACCTGCCCAGCACGGTGGTCCTGCCACCCGGCCACACCCTGTTGCTCTTCACCGACGGCCTGGTCGAGCGCCGCGGCGAGGACATCGACGACTCCCTGGAGCGACTGACCGGACTGCGCCTCCCCGCCGGGGCCACCCCGGCCCAACTGCTCGACGCCGTCCTGGCCGGTGCACCGGCCCCCGCCGAGGACGACATCGCCCTGCTGGCGGCCGCCGCGGTCCGGCCCGAGCGCGGTGACGGTCGGTCAGGACGACCGCGCAGCACGGAGGTACTGACCGTCCTCAGCGGCGGACGGAGGCAGCCGATGGCCTGAGCAAAAGAAGGGCCGAGGGCCCGCAGGACGGCGGAGGACAGGCTTGATGCCTGACCGCTGCTGCCCGACCGCTCAGCCGTGGAGCAGGTGGAGGGCGAGGCTGCGGAGGCCGGCGAGTCGGGTGCGGTCCCAGCCGTGGTAGACGGCGTTGCTGCAGAGGACGACGTAGCGGCGGGAGTGCGGGGCGAGGAAGAGGCTGGTGCCGGTGAAGCCGTGGTGGTAGGTGACCGCGTCGTTCTCGGTGACCAGCCAGGCGAGGCCGCGGTGCAGGCCGGGTTCGACGGTGGTCTGCGGGTGGCGGCTCTGTTCGAACCAGGTGGGCAGTGGGCCGGGCGGTTTGAGGAGGTGTTCGGCGAAGGTGGCCAGGTCGGCCGCAGTGGAGAAGACGCCGGCGTGCCCGGCGACGCCGCCGAGGAGGGCGGCGCTGGGGTCGTGCGGGATGCCCCAGGTGCGGGGAGCGTCGGCCAGGCGCTGTTCGGTGGGCGCGATGCGCGGGTCGCGGGCGAGCGGGCCGTAGGTGGTGGAGGTCAGGCCGAGGTCGCGCCAAAGCCGGTCGGCGAGCAGGTGCAGCGGTTGGCCCAAGAGGGCCGGGAGGAGGAGTCCGAGCAGGATGAAGCCGCGGTCGATGTAACGGTGGTGGGTGCCCGGTTCGCTGACCAGGGGTTCGGCGCAGAGGTGCTCGATGAGCGGGCGTCCGGTGTGCTCGTAGCGGGCCAGACCGGTCTGCGGGTACAGGCCGGAGGTGTGGGTCAGCAGGTGGCGGACGGTCAGGTCGGCACCGGGTGAAGGGAGTTCGGGGCGAAGCGAGCGGAGCGGGGCGTCCAGGTCGAGGAGGCCGGTCCGGACCGCCTCGCCGACCAGCGGCCAGGTGGCGAGGACCTTGGTGAGCGAGGCGAGGTCGTAGCGGGTGTGCTCGTCGGGGGCGGCGGGGCCGCACTCCGGGGCCACCACGCCGCGGCTGACGACCTGTCGGCCGGTGCCGGACTGGCCGATGACCAGGACGCCGCCGGGGAACTGTCCCGCGTTGACGGCGGCGTCAAGGGCGGCGTCGAGGGCGGCGGCGGAATCGGCGGTCCAGGTGGAGACCGGGTGCTGCGGATCGGGTGACACGGCGTCCCTCTCGTCCGGAGTGGCGCGGGCCTTCGATCGGATTGTCACCCGAGGAGCGGTGCGGCAACCAGTGCCCGGGGTGGTGACCGGTGGTGGGACGTGAGGAAGCGACCCGGTGGCGTGCCGGGGCCGCTACCGGGGCCGCCGGTGCTTCCCGGCGGGCACCGGGCTGACTGAGGGTCAGTGCTGCTCGGTGGAGAGGGAGTCGAGGGCGGCCAGGGCCCGCTCGGCTTCCTCGGCGGGGACGAAGAGGTGATCGTGGTGGAAGCCGGCCACCACGTTGCAGCTGATGCCCTGGTCGGCGAGGCGGCCGGCGACGGCGGCGGTGAGGCCGACGGCGTCCAGGGCGGAGTGGATCTGCAGGGTGATCCAGGAGGCGACGAACTCGTAGCGCAGGCCGAGGGCGTCGGCCTCCTCCTGGGAGACCACGAAGGTGACGCCCTCGGGTTCGGCGACGGTGACCACCGGGCGGAGTCCGGCGGGGACCCTCGCCGGGAGGGTGCAGTACACGTAGCGGCCCGGGTGGAGGACCGGGCGCATGCCGGAGAGCAGCTTCTGAAGGTCGCGTTCGCCTGCCATGGCGTCACGGTAGTGGCTGATGGTGCGGGTGGTGGGGTGTTCGGCGCGGTTCGGGTGCTCCGTGTCGGGTGGATTCGGCGGGCACCGGCCCGGGGCTGACGGCGGGCGAGTATCGGAAAGGGGTTGTCGTTCGCGAGTTAGCGATATATCGTCGAGTTATCGAGATGCTTCGATAGGCGAAGCGTTCGTAAGCATGGAAAGCAGGTGTTCGTCATGCGGTTCGACAAGCGCAATGGCGGAGAAGGCCGACGTCGCTGGGCCGAGGCGGCCGGACGTTCGGGACGTGACGAGATGCCCGGGATGGGCGGCGAGGAGTTCGTGGTGCGGGCGGCGTTCGGGCCGTTCGGCGGGCAGGGGCGGCCGGGGCCGCCGTTCGGTCCGGGGTTCGGGGGGCACGGTCGCGGGTTCGGGGGCCACGGCGGCCGCGGTCACGGCGGTCGGCGTGGCGGCCGGGCGCGTCGCGGGGACGTGCGGGCTTCGCTGCTCGCGCTGCTGCGGGAGCGTCCGATGCACGGCTACGAGATGATCACCGAGATCGGTGAGCGCACCGGCGGGGCCTGGCGGCCCAGCCCTGGTTCGGTCTACCCGACCCTGCAGCTGCTGGAGGAGGAGGGGTTGATCCGCGCCAGCGAGGAGTCCGGAAAGAAGCTGTTCGAGCTCACCGAGCAGGGCCGCACCGAGGCCGAGCAGGCGTCCGCCTCGCCGTGGGACGAGGCCGGGCGACGGCACGACTGGGAGGCCGTCCAGGAGGTGGCCGCGGCGCTGGCCGCGGTGGACCACGCGGTGCGCCAGGTCATGATGACCGGCACCGAGGAGCAGCGTGCGAAGGGTCTGGCGGTGCTGGCCGAGGCGAAGAAGAAGCTGTACCTGATCCTGGCCGAGGAGGCGTGAGCCCGAGGGGGTGTGAGCCCGAAGCAGTGCCGGGCGGCATCCGACGCCCGGCACCCGGCGAGGGCCACCCGACCGCAGGCTGACGGCGGGTCAGCACGAGTCGCGAGGCGTGAGGCGCGAGGCGTGAAGCCGGTACGAGGTCGGCAGGCTGTCGGCTCGCGGTCAGCTGCTCGCCGCGGCGTCGTACTCGTAGCGCCAGCGCCAGCGGCCCTTGGGGCCGTACTCCTTGGCCCGGCGGTAGACCAGTGTGACGGCCGGCGTGTCGTCGTGGGCGGGGACGGGGACGCGGTAGACCTTCGGCACGTTGTGGAGCGGGCTCAGCAGGATCGGCAGGATCCGTCCGTCGAGCGGGCCCCCGATGAACTCGGTGTCGGCGCTTTTCACTTGTTCAGGGTATGCGGGGCGGAATCCGGCCGGACGGCGGGCGGCGCGCGGGTGTCCGTTGCGTCGGGATGTGTCCGTTCCGCCACGGCGATGTGGAGCCGGTGTGACGGGGCAGGCACCGCCCCCGGTCATGGAGAGGCCCTCGGGAGCCTTATCCTGCTCTGTACGCCCCCGGGCTTTCACCCGGGTCCGCGGTCCTGTACGGGCTGGATCGGGCGCGTCGAAGCGCGCCTGCCCGCCGAGCGCGACGCTCGCACTCGGTCGAGCGCGAGGCTCGCCTCCGTACCGTGGCCCCGGACGTCGGTCGGCCGGAGAACCCGGCGCCGGCTGACGGCGGACGCCCCCCGCGCGTGGTGCACCTCTTCGGGAAGCAGCGAGCGGCTTCGTGCGTTGGCGTCGGATGTTGCGTCGGTGGTGTGTCGTGCCGTACCTGGCACGACAACTCAGCAGGTACGGAAGGGGCCCGATGGAAGCCAGCAGCAGGTGGACGGCCTGGTGGCGGCGTGACCGGCGGCAGGACCGCCCGGCCACGGGTGGGGACGCGGCCGTGCGGCTGGATCTGCTGCTGGGAGCGGTCCGGGCGGGATTCCCGGTGGCGCCCGCCGCGCACCCGGCGGGGTACCGGTGTTCCTGTGACCGGGTGGGCTGTCCCGCGCCCGCCCAGCACCCGCTCTCCTTCGCCTGGCAGTCGCAGGCGACCACGGACGCCGAACAGTTGGCCCGGTGGCTCTCCCGCGACCCGCAGGCGAACTTCGTCACCGCCACCGGCCGGGCTCACGACGTGCTGGACGTCCCGGCCGAGGCCGGGCGCCTCGCGCTGGAGCGCCTCGAGGAGCAGGGTGTCGGCGGTCCGGTCGCCGCGGTCGGCGAGGACCGCTACCTGTTCTTCACCGCCACCCGCGGCACCCCGCAGGACGAGGACGAGTGGTGGACCAGCGCGCTGGACTCCACCCCCGACACCGTCTCCGAGCACCCCGGACTGCGCTGGCACTGCCGCGGCTCCTACACCCTGGTCCCGCCGGCCGCGCTGCCGGACGGCACCGAGGTGCGGTGGCTGCGCGGCCCCGACCAGCCGCTGCCGGACCCGCTGCGGGTGCTGGACGTGCTCACCGACGCCTGCACCGAGGTCGGCGCGGTCGCCCAGGAGCAGTGGCTGATCGGCTGACACCGAGGCCGAGGCCGACGCCGACGTCGAGCCCACGCCGAGCCCACGCACGAGCGCTCAACCGAACGGCCCGCCACCCCGTACTCGAGGGGATGGCGGGCCGTTCCGCGCGTGACGGGCCGTCAGGGCAGGGTGAGGATCTCCGCGCCGTCGGCGGTGACCACCAGGGTGTGCTCGAACTGGGCGGTGCGCTTGCGGTCCTTGGTGACCACGGTCCAGCCGTCCGGCCAGATCTCGTAGTCGTAGGTGCCCAGGGTGAGCATCGGCTCGATGGTGAAGGTCATCCCGGGCTTGATCACCTGGGTGGCCCGGTCGCTGTCGTAGTGCGGGACGATGAGGCCGGAGTGGAACGAGGTGTTGATGCCGTGGCCGGTGAAGTCGCGCACCACGCCGTAGTCGAAACGCTTGGCGTAGGACTCGATGACCCGGCCGATGACGTTGATCTGGCGGCCGGGCTTGACCGCCTTGATCGCCCGGTCGAGGGACTCCCGGGTGCGCTCGACCAGCAGGCGGGACTCCTCGTCGACGTCGCCGACCAGGTACGTGGCGTTCAGGTCGCCGTGCACGCCGTGGATGAAGGCGGTGGCGTCGATGTTGACGATGTCGCCGTCCTGCAGCACGGTCGAGTCCGGGATGCCGTGGCAGATCACCTCGTTGATCGAGGTGCAGATCGACTTGGGGAAGCCCCGGTAGCCGAGGTCGGACGGGTAGGCGCCGTGGTCGCACATGTAGGCGTGGGCGACCGCGTCCAGTTCGTCGGTGGTGACCCCGGGGGCGATCAGCTTGGCCGCCTCCGCCATGGCCTGGGCGGCGATCCGGCCGGCGATCCGCATCTTCTCGACGGTCTCGGCGGTCTGCACCTCCGGCCCGGTGTACGGGGTCGGCGCGGGCTTGCCGACGTACTCCGGACGCGCGATGTGCGCGGGGACCTTGCGGGTGGGGGACTGCGTGCCGGGTACCAGAGCCATGACCGTGAGTGTATCCGCCACCACCCGCCCGCCCCGGCCGTGTGTACGACCCGGGTGCCGGGAATGATCAGCAGGGGTCCGCGGGCCGCGGGCCACGACCAGGACGGGAGAACGAGCGATGGCGCTGGGTTTCGGCCGCAAGCCCACCGGGCAGCCGGGGGAGTGGTTCTACTGCATCAAGCACGGCAAGGTCGAGGAGGGGCCGGAGTGCCCGGCCAAGGACCGGCTCGGCCCGTACGCCACCCGCGAGGAGGCGGCGCACGCGCTGGAGACCGCCGCCGAGCGCAACCAGGAGTGGCGCGAGGACCCGCGGTGGAACGACGACGAGCCCGAGGCGGACAAGGGCTGAGGGGCCGTCAGGCGGCGGCGGGCGCCGCGGCGGCCTGCACCTCGTGCTGGGCCCGCACGGCGAGCGCGTGCGGGTCGGTGCGCGCGTCGTAGGCCAGCAGGCGCGGGATCGCCGCGGTCAGGGCCAGCACGCCGAGGACGCAGGCGAGGCCGCCGGTCCAGATCGAGGCGCGCACCCCGATCAGTCCGGCCATGCCGCCGGCCCGGACCTGGCCCAGCTGCGGGCCGACCGAGTAGCTGAGCACCTCCACCCCGGCGAGCCGGCCGCGCAGCTCGTCGGGGATGGTCTGGTTCCAGATCGCCGACCGGGCCACCCCGCTGATCTCGTCCGCGCCGCCCGCCAGCGCGAGGCACAGCAGCACCAGCCAGACGTTGCCGGACAGGCCCGCCAGCGCCATCGCGCCGCCCCAGGCGAGCGCCGAGAACAGCAGCATCCGGCCGTGCCGGTGCACGTGCGAGATCCAGCCGCTGGTCGCCGACACCACCAGGGCGCCGGCCGCGGTGGCCCCGTACAGCAGGCCGAGTGCCCAGTCCGCGTCCAGCGCCGAGGCGAGGAAGGGGAAGACCGCGACCGGGAAGGCGAACAGCATCGCCACCGTGTCGATCGCGTAGGTGCCCAGCAGGTCCTTGCGGCTCCACGCGTAGCGGACGCCCTCGGCGATGGTCCGCAGCGAGGGCCGCTCCGCGCTGTCCGCGGGCGGGGCCGGGCGCATCCGGGCGATCAGCGCCAGGGAGACCAGGAAGGTCGCGACGTCCAGCGCGTACGCCGTCTGCACCCCGCTGACCGCGACCACCACGCCGGCGAGCGCCGGGCCGGCCACCGAAGCGACGTTGTGGTAGAGCGAGTTGAGGGCGAAGGCGGCGGGCAGCTGGTCGTGCGGGACGACCCGGGGGATCAGCGAGTCCAGGGGCGGGCGCTGCAGGCCGAAGAGCGCCGCCGAGAACGCGGCGACCACGTAGAGCGGCCACACCGCGGGGTGCGGCAGCAGCGCGTTGGCCAGCATCACGACGGACAGCAGGCACAGCCCGGCCTCGGAGAGCAGCACCAGGCGGCGGCGGTCCAGCGCGTCCGCCAGCGCGCCGCCCCACAGGCCGAACACCACCAGCGGCACCAGTTCGAAGGCGCCGATCAGGCCGACCGCCAGGGAGGAGCCGGTGAGCTGCTTGATCTGCAGCGGCACCGCGACGTACGAGAGGTAGCTGCCGAACGCGCTGACGCACCCGGACGTCCACAGCAGGCGGAAGTCGCGCGAGGACCGCCACGGCGTCAGGTCGGGGCGGAGCTTGCGGAGGAGGGCGGCGGCGCTGGTCACATGGCGAGATGGTGCTCGAGCGAAGGTGCCGCGGGCAAGCGGTTTTCCGTTCCGGCGCGGCGCCCCGGGCTACCAGCGCAGCACGGGGGAGGCGGTGAGCCGGGCGGCCAGCCGGGCGAGGCGGCTGCGGGAAGGGGCGTCGGCGGTGGCCGAACTGACGAGGTGTTGGACCACCTCGAAGGGTTCCGGGGCGGTGCCGGGGACGGTGAGGCGGTCGTGGGCGAGGTCGGTGAGCTCGGGGTCGCCGTCGTCCAGGGCGAGCAGCGTGGCACCGGCCCGGCGGGCGTCGGAGAGGCGTTCCAGCAGCGGGGCGTCGGCGGGGGCGGGCGCGACCAGCAGGACGGTGGCGCCGCCGCGGGCCTCGCCCAGCCGGGGCAGGCCGCAGGCGAGGTGCCCGGGGGCGCCCGGCGGGACCTCGTGCCGCAGCAGGGTGGGGGCGAGCGCGGGCAGTCCGCTGTAGGCGGCCTCGTCGGTGAGGTGGGCGGCCAGGTGCCAGGGCTCGTAGCAGGGCGTGCCGACCAGCAGCAGGCCGGTGGAACTGCGGCGGGTGACGGCGCCGCGCAGCGCGCCGGCGAAGGCGCCGGCCCGTTCGGGCCAGCCGGTGCCGGCGAGCGACTGCCGGAGTGCGGAAACTCTCACCGCGTCCATGGGCCACAGCATGCTGGCGGATCACCCGGTTTGGCAGGATCTTCGCCATGACGCAACCCGATTCAGTGAACGCACCCGACGCGGTGAACGCGACGTCCGGCCCGGGCCGGACGCTGCCGGACGTGTCCGGTCTTGTGGTGGGTGTCCTCGGCGGGACCGGGGACCAGGGCAGGGGCCTGGCCTACCGGCTGGCCAAGGCCGGCCAGCAGGTGGTGATCGGCTCGCGCAACGCCGAGCGCGCCGAAGGCTGCGCGGCCGAGCTGGGCCTCGGCATCCGCGGCGCGGACAACGCGACCTGCGCCCGGGAGAGCGACGTGGTGATCGTCGCGGTGCCCTGGGACGGCCACGCCGAGACGCTGACCGCCCTGCGCGCGGAGCTCGCCGGGAAGATCGTGGTGGACTGCGTCAACCCGCTCGGCTTCGACAAGCAGGGCGCGTACGCGCTGCAGGTCCCGGAGGGCTCGGCCGCCCAGCAGGCCGCCGCGCTGCTGCCCGACTCGACCGTCACCGCGGCCTTCCACCACCTGTCGGCGGTGCTGCTGCAGGACGAGACGGTGGAGCGGATCGACACCGACGTGATGGTGCTCGGCGAGGACCGCGCCGCCACCGAGACCGTCCAGGCGCTGGCCGACCGGATCCCCGGGATGCGCGGGATCTTCGCCGGGCGGCTGCGCAACGCGCACCAGGTGGAGTCGCTGGTGGCCAACCTGATCTCGGTGAACCGCCGGTACAAGGCGCACGCGGGCCTGCGGATCACCGACGTGTGACGCAGCCCGCGGCGCGCGGAGCGGACCCGGGGCCCGACCCCGGCGTCCGGTCGGCGAGAATGGCGGGGCACACCGTCACCACGAGGAGCCCCGCCATGCCCCGCAACGCCCTGTACGCCTGCATCGTCCTCGTCCTCGCGGTGACCGCCGCGGTGGTCTCGTTCATCGAGGGCAACTGGCTCGGAGTGGTGTGGGTGCTGATGGCCGGTGTGTCCAGCAACATCGCCTGGTACTACGTGCGCAAGGACCGTGTGGAGCGGGCCCGGGCCGAGCAGCAGCAGTTCTGAGCGGCTAGTTCCAGAAGCTGAACAGTGCCCGTCCGGCGTAGGCCAGATCCGGGTTGGCGCCGAACAGGTCGAAGATCCGGTAGGTCAGGTCGGCGAGCCACCGGCCGACCCCGGTCTGCCAGATCAGCACGAACAGCACCAGCATCCCGTACGGCGCGTACGGCTCGATCGCCCGGCGGACGTTGTAGGACAGCCAGGGCTCGACGATCCCGTAGCCGTCCAGGCCGGGGACCGGCAGCAGGTTGAGGATGGCCGCGGTGACCTGGAGGAACGCCAGGAAGGCGAGGGCGAGCGGCAGCGGCGAGACGTTCAGCTGCTGGTCGTGGTAGGTGGCGAGCACGTCCGGGTCGTTGAACCAGCCCTGGCTGACCATCACCAGCAGGACCACGCCGAAGACCACGTTCACCAGCGGGCCGGCGGCGGAGATCAGGCTGTGCTTGAGCTTGCCGGAGATCCGGCTGCGCTCGATGTAGACCGCGCCGCCGGGCAGGCCGATGCCACCCATGATCATGAAGGCCACCGGGAGCACGAAGCTCAGCAGCACGTGGCCGTACTTCAGCGGGTTGAGGGTCAGGTAGCCCTTGGCGCCGACCGTGATGTCGCCGCCGGCCAGCGCGGTGCGGGCGTGCGCGTACTCGTGCAGGCAGAGCGAGACCATCCAGCCGGAGACCACGAACAGGAAGATCCCGAACCGGGAGTTGCCCCAGCCGGCGGCCAGCGCCCAGCCGGAGGCGCCGAGGGCGGCCGCCAGCACCAGGAAGATCGGGCTGATCCGGTTCTCCGCGCTGCGCTGACGGGTACTGGCGAAGGTCATCTCGGTACGGCTCCGGGGTCACGGGCGGGAATCAGGCGTCGATCATGCCGGTCCGGCGCCCGGCGGGACAAGCGGCCCCGGGTGAACGTACGGCGCAGCGCAGGCGTTCCGGCCCGACGGTAGGTCCCGGCGCGGGCCCGGCGGCGGGTCGGAACGGCGGGTGCCGGACGGCCGCGCGGCCCGGCGGACTGTGTGTGTCCGCATATATGTGCGCCCGGCACTGCGGACGTCGACCAGAATGGGCGGGTGCACTATGGCATCCTCGGCACCACCACCGCCCACCACGACGACGGCACCCCGGTCGCGCTCGGCGGCGCCCGGCTGCGCGCGCTGCTCGCCGCGCTGGTCCTGCGCCAGGGCCGGCCCGTCCCGGCCGAGCTGCTGGCCGACGAGGTGTGGGCGGACGAGCCGCCGCAGGACGCCGCCGCCGCGCTGCAGACCCTGGTCGGCCGGCTGCGCCGGACCATCGGCCGCGCCGAGATCGGCTCCGGCCCCGCCGGGTACTGGCTGACCGCCGCGCACACCGACGTCGCCGAGTTCCAGCGGCTGGCCGCCGACGGTGCCCGCGCCCTGGAGCAGGGCGACCCGTCCGCCGCCGCCGAGCGGCTGGGCGTCGCGCTCGCGTTGTGGCGCGGCCCCGCCCTCGCCGACCTGCCCGACCGCACCGGCCCCGCCGCCCGGCTGGAGAGCCAGCGCGAGGAGGCCCGCCGGCACCGCCTCACCGCCGAGCTGGCCCTCGGCCGGGCCGCCGAGGTGACCGCCGAACTCGCCGAGCTGTGCCGCCAGTACCCGCTCGACGAGCAGCTCCAGGCCCTGCAACTGCGCGCCCTGCGGGCGAGCGGCCGCACCGCCGAGGCGCTCGGCCGCTACGAGGAGATCCGCCGCGGCCTGGCCGAGGAGCTCGGCACCGACCCCGGCCCGGAGCTGCGCCGCGTGCACCAGGAGCTGCTCACCGCCGCCCCCGAACCCGCCCCCGCCGCGCCCCGCCAGGCCGTGCCGGACGGGAACCTGCGCCCCGTGCGGACCAGCTTCGTCGGCCGTGACGCCGAACTCGCCACCGTGAAGGACGCCCTGACGGCGGGTCGGCTGACCACGCTGACCGGCCCCGGCGGCTCCGGCAAGACCCGGCTGTCGGTGGAGGCCGGCCGTCGCGAGCTGGACTCCGAGCGCTGGCCCGGCGGCGTCTGGCAGGTCGAACTGGCCCCGCTGGAGGACCCGGCGGCCGTCCCCGAGGCGGTGGCCTCCGCGCTCGGCCTGCGGGAGACCGTGCTGCACACCGGCAGCGGCACGGTCGCCGAGGCGATCGAGGGCCGCAAGGACCCGGTGCGCCGCCTCACCGACCACCTCGGCCGCCGCCGCGTCCTGCTGCTGCTCGACAACTGCGAGCACGTCATCCAGGCCGCCGCCGACCTGGCCGACCAGCTGCTCGCCGACTGCCCCGGCGTCACCGTGCTGGCCACCAGCCGCGAGCCGCTCGGCGTGCCGGGCGAGGCGGTGCTGCCGGTCGAGCCGCTGCCCGATCCGGCCGCGCTGCGGCTGCTCGGCGAGCGCGGCGCCGCCGCCCGGGCGGGCTTCAGCACCGCCGAGGACCCGGCCGCCTGCGCCGAGATCTGCCGCCGGCTGGACGGCCTGCCGCTGGCCATCGAACTCGCCGCCGCCCGGCTGCGCGGCCTGACGCCGCGTCAGCTCGCGGACCGGTTGGACTCCCGGTTCGCGCTGCTCACCGCCGGCTCGCGCACCCTGCTGCCCCGTCAGCAGACGCTGCGCGCCGTGGTCGACTGGTCCTGGGAACTGCTTGGCAAGCGCGAGCGGGCGGTACTGCGCCGGCTGGCGGTGTTCGCGGGCGGCTGCACCCTGGAGTCGGCCGAGCAGGTCGTCGCCGACGGCACCGACGTGACCCGCGCGGAGGTCGCCGACCTGCTGCTGTCGCTGGTCGACAAGTCGCTGCTGGTCGCCGGCCTCGGTGACCAGCCGCGCTACTGGATGCTGGAGACCATCCACGAGTACGCCGTCGAGCGGCTCGCCGAGGCCGCCGAGCCGGAGGTCGCCGCCCGGCACACCCGGCACTACCGGGAGCTCGCCCGCAACGCCGAACTGCAGCTGCACGGCCCCGGCCAGCTCGACGAACTCGCCCGCCTGGACCGCGAGCAGGAGAACGTCCGGGCCGCGCTGCGCCGCGCCGTGGACGCCGGCGAGGAGCAGGAGGCCCTGGTGCTGGCCCTCGCGATGGCGGGCTACTGGGCGCTGCGCGACTACCGGGTGGAGGCCAGCGGTTGGTTCGACGCGGTGGCCGCGCTCGGCCCCGACGCGTTCGGCGAGGACGCCCCGCCGCCGGTGCCGCTCACCGAGGGCCCGCTGGACCAGCCGCCGCCGATGGCCCCGGAGTTGCTCGAGGAGGCCCGCCGGCATATCCGGCTGCACGCGCTGATCAGCAAGTTCAGCGGCGACATGGGGATGCTCAACAACCAGTCGGCGCTGGACACCGCCCACCGGGTGCTGGACTTCTACCGGCCCGGGCTGCCGCAGTCCTACCGGCTGCCGGCCCTGAACCGGGTCTTCACGGTCTTCCTGGTCGGCGAGATGGACCGGATGCGCGAGGTGATGGACGAGGCGGTGGCCGGCGCCCGGGTGCACGGCCGCCCGCTGGACCTGGCGTTCGCCCTGCACGTGCGCGCCCACCTGCTCAACGACTGGGCCGGGCACCTGGACCAGGCGGTGGCCGACAGCGAGGAGGCGCTCGCGCTGTACACCGCCGCCGGGGACCGCTGGGGCCGTTCCGAGGCGCTGTCCGCGAAGGCGGAGAACGCCGCCAAGCGCGGTGAGGCCGAGCAGGCCGCCGCCGCGTACCGGCAGGCGATCGACCTGGCCGGGGAGATCGGCGCCTTCCAGGAGGTGCCGCTGCTGCGCACCCGGCTCGGCGAGGTGATCTCCGAACGTGATCCGGAGGGCGGTGAGCTGATGATCCGCCAGGCGCTGGCGGAGGTCAGCGAGGACGGCCGCAGCGCCGACGGCGCCCGGATGTTCGGTCGGCTGATCCTGTGTCACCTGGCGGTCCAGCGCGGCGACCACGCCGCGGCCCTGGCCGAGCTGGACGAGCTGATGGCCGGCCCCGAGGCGGTCGGGCCGCTGCCCACGGTGTTCGCCGGCATCGTCACCTGCGTCCGCGGCTGGGTGCTGGCCCGCGGCGGCGAGCCGCGCCGGGGCCTGGAACTGCTGGTCGAGGGACGCGGCGTGATGACCTCGGTGGAGGGCCGGGCGACGATCTTCGCCGAGCACATGGCGCTGATGCTGATGGTGCCCGCCGCGGCGGTGCTCACCGAACTGGCCGGCGTGGAGCGGGCGCCGGACGCCGCGCGCCACGCCGCTGTACTGCTCGGCGCGCACACCGCGCTGAGCTCCCCGGTGGGCTCGCACATGGAGCGCCTGGAGATGGCGTACTGCGAGCGGGCGCTGGGCGAACTGCTGCCCGCGGACGAGTACCTGGCGGCGCACCAGCTGGGCGGCCGCCTCACGCTGCGCGAGGCGGCCGCCCAGCTGGACGGCCTCGGCTCGTTCTGAGCCGGTCCGCCCTCCGACGGGTCGTCAGGTGCGCTTGCGGAAGCGGGCCACCGCGAGCGGCGCGGTCGCCGCGGTCAGGCCGATCGACCAGAGCACCACGATCAGCGCGGTGTTGCCGACCGGTGTGCCGTTGATCAGGTGCCGGCAGGCGTCCGCCAGGGTGGAGAGCGGGTTGCCCTTGGCGAAGGCCTGCAGCCAGCCCGGCATGGTGCCGGTCGGCGCGAAGGTCGAGCCGCCGAACTGCAGCGGCATGATCACCAGCATCGACACGCCCTGCACCGCCTGGGCGCTGCGCAGCGACATGCCCAGCAGCATCGAGATCCACATCAGCGAGCTGCCGAACAGCAGCGACAGGCCGACCGCGCCGAGCAGGCCGAGCGGGCCGCCGGTGATGTCCAGGCCGAGCAGCATCGAGAAGCCGATCAGGATGGCGAAGGAGATCAGTCCGCGGCAGGTCTCCGCGATGATCTTCGACAGCAGCACCGCGGAGCGGCCGATCGGCAGGGTGCGGAACCGGTCCATCACGCCGGTCTGGAAGTCGGTGTTCAGACCGGTGCCGATGGCCATCGCCAGGTTCAGGCCGGTGCTGCCGAGCAGACCCGGGATCATGTACTGGATGTACTCGTGCCGGCTGCCGGAGACCGCCCCGCCGAAGACGTAGACGAAGAGCACGGTGAAGATGATCGGCACCAGCAGGGCGTCGAGCATCGACTCCGGGTCGGCCTTGATCCGCATCAGGTTCCGGCGGGTCAGTGCCCCGAGGTGGCGCAGGCTCGCGCGCAGGCCGATCCGGCCGTCGGCGCCGTCGGCGTACGTGGCCGGGGCGGTGGTCAGGGTGGCGGTGCTCATGCGACGGGCTCCTTGTCACGGGCCGGGGCGGGGACGGACTTGGTGCCGGTGATGGTCAGGAAGACCTCGTCCAGGCTGGGCAGCTTGGTGTCGATCCCGGCGACGCCGAAGCCGCGGGTGCCCAGCACCCCGATCACGGTGGTCAGCTGGGAGTCGTCGGTGAGGTGCACCGACAGCAGGCCGGACTCCTCGGTGAAGGTCGCGGGGATGCCCGACTCGCGCAGGCAGGCGGCCATCTCCGGCAGGTCCTGCGCCCGCACCGGGCGGACCTGGAGGCTCTGCCCGCCGACCCGGGTCTTCAGCTCCTGCACGCCGCCGTTGGCGATCACCCGGCCGCGGTCGATCACCGTCAGCTCGTCGGCGAGCTGCTCGGCCTCCTCCATGTACTGGGTGGTGAGCAGCACGGTGGAGCCCTCGGCGACCATCCGCTGCACCTCGTCCCACACCTCGTTGCGGGTGCGCGGGTCGAGGCCGGTGGTCGGCTCGTCCAGGTAGAGCACCTTGGGGCGGCCGATCATCGACGCGGCCAGGTCGAGGCGGCGGCGCATGCCGCCGGAGTAGGTCTTGGCGGGGCGCTTGGCGGCCTCGGTGAGCGAGAAGCGCTCCAGCAGCTCGGTGGCGCGGGCCTTGGCGTCGCGGGCGGAGAGGTCGAGCAGCCGCCCGATCAGGTAGAGGTTCTCGTAGCCGGAGAGCAGCTCGTCGACGGAGGCGTACTGGCCGGTGAGGCCGATGGTCCGGCGCAGCTGCTTCGGCTGGTGCAGGACGTCGTAGCCGCCGACGAAGGCGGTGCCGGCGTCCGGCTTGATCAGGGTGGAGAGGATCCGCACCAGGGTGGTCTTGCCCGCGCCGTTCGGCCCGAGCAGTCCCAGCACCGTCCCCTCACGGACCGTCAGGTCCACCCCGTCCAGGGCCTTCGTCTCGCCGTAGTGCTTGACGATGCCGCGGACCTCCACGGCGTTCTGGTCGATTCGTGTCATGGGAACACCGTGCCGGACCCGGCTGTCACACCACTGTCAGCGGGCTGTCACCCCTCTGCCGGGCACTGTCACGCGCTGTCGCGGGCTGCAGGCGGCAACAGGGACGCGGGGAACTGCGCGCAGCGGAAGGCACCCGCCGGCGAGGTCGCGCCGCGGGCAGTGGCTTGCACCGCGGCGCGATCTGACCGTCAGGGCTGGTTCCGCGCGCAGTTCCCCGCGCCCCTGCCGGGGCGGCTCAGTGGAACTCGTGCTCCGCGGCCGGGAAGGCGCCGGAGCGGACGTCGTCGGCGAACTCCTGCGCGGCCTGCGAGAGGGTGGCCCGCAGGTTGGCGTACTGCTTGACGAACTTCGGGACGCGGCCGGCGGTCATGCCCGCGAAGTCGGTCCACACCAGGACCTGGGCGTCGGTGCCGTTGCCGCCGCCGATGCCGACGGTGGGGATGGCGAGCTGCTCGGTGACCTGGGTGGCGAGCTCGGCGGGGACGGCCTCCAGCACCACCGAGAAGGCGCCCGCCTGCTGCACGGCCTTGGCGTCGCGCAGCAACTGGTGGGCGGCCTCGTCGCCGCGGCCCTGGACGGGGTAGCCGCCGAGGGCGTGCACGGACTGCGGGGTGAGGCCGATGTGGGCCATCACCGGCACGCCGGCCTCGACCAGCAGCTCGATGGTGCGGGCGCTGCGCTCGCCGCCCTCCAGCTTGACCGCCTGCACCCCGGCCTCCTTCATGAAGCGGGCGGCGTTGTGCAGGGCCTGGGCCGGGGACTCCTGGTAGGAGCCGAACGGGAGGTCGCCGACGATCAGCGCGCGCTTGGTGCCGCGGACCACGGCGGCGGAGAGCATCACCATCTGATCCATGGTCACCGGCACGGTGGTCTCGTAGCCGAGGTGGCAGTTGCCCGCCGAGTCGCCGACCAGCAGGACGGGGATGCCCGCCTCGTCGAAGACTCCGGCGGTGAGGGCGTCGTAGGCGGTGAGCATCGCCCAGCGCTCGCCGTTGCGCTTGGCCTTGGCGAGGTCCCGGACGGTCACCCGGCGGTTGGTGACGCCGCCGTAGAGGGTCGTCGGGACGGGGGTGTCCTGCGTCTGGGCAGGCTGAAGCGGAGAAGCGTTCATCGAACAGACTCCTGGTGTTGTCGTCTCGTGGCGCCGTACGGCGTCCCCGGATCTGGCTCCATGCTTGCACGCCGCGCGCCGTGCGCAAAGAGCCGGGAGCCCCGTGCCGGAGGGCCTCCCGCGGGCTTTACCCAATCATTACGATACGGGCCCGTATCGTATCGAAAAGAGGGCTAGTCTTTCCGTATGACCACCCCGATCTCCCCGCCCCCGGCGCGCCGGGTGCCGGAAGCCGTCCACCGCCGCCGCTGGTGGATCCTGTGCACGCTGGTGCTCGCGCTGCTCGTCGTCGTCCTCGACAACTCGATCCTCAACGTGGCGATGAAGACCATCGCCACCCCCGCCCCGGTGGGCCTGGGCGCGACCCAGAGCGACCTGGAATGGGCGATCAACTCGTACACCCTGGTCTTCGCCGGCCTGCTGTTCACCGCCGGACTGCTCGGCGACCGGTTCGGCCGCAAGTGGACCCTGCTCTCCGGCATGGTGGTCTTCGGCCTCGGCTCGCTGCTCTCCTCGCTGGCCACCAGCCCCGGCGAACTCATCGGCTACCGCGCCGTGATGGGCCTCGGCGGCGCCTTCGTGATGCCCGCCACGCTGGCCATCATCATGAACGTCTTCGAACGCCACGAGCAGCCCAAGGCGATCGGCATCTGGGCCGGCGCGGTCGGCCTGGCCATCGCCATCGGCCCGATCACCGGCGGCCTGCTGATCGAGCACTTCTGGTGGGGCTCGGTCTTCCTGGTGAACGTGCCGATCGTGGCGGTCGCCCTGGTGCTGATGTTCCTGCTGGTCCCGGACTCCAAGGACCCCAACCCCGGCAAGCTCGACCCGGTCGGCGTGCTGCTCTCGATCATCGGCCTGGTGGCGCTGATCTACGGCATCATCAAGGGCGGCGAACTCGCCGACTTCACCGACCCCAAGGCCTGGGTGCCGACCCTGATCGGCGTGCTCGCGCTGGCCGGCTTCGTGCTCTTCGAGAAGCACACCAGCCACCCCGCGCTGGACGTCACCTGGTTCCGCAACAAGGTGTTCTCCGCCTCCATCGGCGTGGTCGGCATCGTCTTCTTCGCGCTGATGGGCGTCTCCTTCTTCGGCGTCTTCTACACCCAGAGCGTCCGCGGCTACAGCGCCCTGCAGGCCGGTGCGCTGATGCTGCCGCTGGCCGTCGCCCAGCTGGTCTTCGCGCCGCGGGCCCGGCTGGTGGTCGACCGGTTCGGCGTCCGTGCCACCTGCGCCGGCGGCATGGCGCTGATCGCGGTGGGCTTCCTCGGCTACGCCTTCCTCACCGCCACCAGCCCGATCTGGCTGCTGATCGTGCTCGGCTTCGTGATGGGCGCGGGCATGGCGCACGTGATGCCGCCGGTGACGGTCGCCATCATGGGCTCGCTGCCGCGCGAGAAGGCCGGCGCCGGCTCGGCGCTGAACAACACCTTCCGCCAGGTCGGCGGCTCGCTGGGCGTTGCGGTGCTCGGCGCGGTGCTGTCGACGGTCTACCGCGACGGCACGGCCGGCAAGCTCGACGCGCTGCCCGCGCCGCTGCGCGACAAGGCCGGCGAGTCGATCGAGGCCACCCTGGCCATCGCCCGCGGCAACGCCGCGCTGGTCGCCACCGCCAAGGACTCCTTCATCCACGCCATGCACACGGTGGCCGGCGTCTCGGTCGGCGTGACCGTGCTCGGCGCGGTGCTCGCCCTGGTGCTGCTGCCCGGCAAGGTCGCCGCGCCCGGCCCGGCCGCCCCGCCGCAGGACCGATCGGAGACCGAGGCCAGCCCGGCCAAGGTGTGATCGCCAGGGTGGAGAATAGGGCCATGAAGAGCGTCGACACCCCGCTCCAGCCGCTGTCCGACCCCGCCGCGGAGCAGGACGCTCCGCGGCGGGGCCGTCCGCGCAGCGAGGCCGCCGAGCAGGCGATCTTCGCCGCGGTGGAGAAGCTGATGGAGGACGGCACCGGCCTGGGCGAACTGTCCATCGAACGGATCGCCGCCGAGGCCGGCGTCGGCAAGGCCACCATCTACCGGCGCTGGCCCAACAAGGAGGCCCTGCTGGTCGACGTGGTGGCCCGGCTGGAGGAACCGCCGCCGGCCCTCGGCGGCCCCACCTACCGCGACGACCTGATCGCGGTGGTCGACTACATGCGCCGCCGCGGCCTGATCAAGCGCTCCCGATGGATCGTCAAGTCCGCGCTCGGGCAGATGAACGCCTGGCCCGAGCTGAAGCAGACCTACCACGAACGGGTGGTCAAGCCCCGACGCGAACTGGTCCGCCAGATCGTCCGGCGCGGCGTCGCCTCCGGCGAACTGCGCGACGACGTGGACGTGGAACTGCTCTGCGAGATCCTGCTCGGCCCGATCCTGCTGCGCACGGTGCTCTGGGACGACGCCCCGCTGGAGGACCCCGACCTGCCCCGCCAGATGATCGACGCGATCCTCGGCGGACTCGCCGCCGAGGGCTGCGCCGACCGGGCGCACCGGAACTGACCGGGCACTTCGCCGCGTCCATCCCGTCATAGGCTGAACCGAGAATCAGATCGGACCAGGCCGGACGGGGTCGGCGGTAGCCGAACGAGAACGGCGGCAAGGAGCGGTGCATGGTGCGGGCGGACGGTCCGGCGGCAGTGGCGGACGAGAAGCCCGGCACCGGGAACACCGGGCGCACCGGGCTCCGCCGCTGGTTCGACTGGCAGCGGGCCTGGCCGGTCACCCTGCTCGGCCTGCTGCTCACCGTGCTGCTCGCGTTCCACGCCGACCTGCCCAACCGGGTCGGCAACCTCGGCAGCCTGCTGGAGACCTTCCTGCCCTGGCTGGGCCTGGCCGTCCCGGTGCTGCTGGCGCTCGCGCTGTGGCGGCGCTCGGGGTTCGCGGTGGTCGCCGCGCTGCTGCCCGCCGTGGTCTGGCTCAACCTGTTCGGCGGCCTGCTGGTCGACAAGAGCACCGGTCACGGCGACTTCACCGCGCTCACCCACAACGTCGCCGCCGCCAACGACGACCCGCAGGGCACCATCCGGATGCTCGCCGGCTCCGGCGCGCAGATCGTCGCCCTGGAGGAGCTCTCCGCCGCCGCGGCCCCGGTCTACACCGCCGGCCTGGCCGCGAAGTACCCGTTCCACGTGGTGGAGGGCACCGTCGGCCTCTGGTCGAGCTACCCGATCGACGGGGTCGAGGTGGTCGACATCAAGATGGGCTGGACCCGGGCCTTCCGCGCCCAGGTCACCACCCCGAAGGGCCCGCTGGCGGTGTACGTCGCCCACCTGCCGTCGGTCCGGGTCAAGTTCGACAGCGGCTTCACGGCCGGGCGGCGCGACGTCAGCGCCCAGGCGCTCGGCAACGCCATCGCCGCCGAACCGCTGCGCAAGGTGCTGCTGCTCGGCGACCTCAACGGCACCATGAACGACCGCAGCCTGGCCCCGATCACCTCGCAGATGCGCTCCGCCCAGGGCGCGGCCGGCGACGGCTTCGGCTTCTCCTGGCCGGCCTCCTTCCCGATGGCCCGGATCGACCAGATCCTCAGCAAGGGCGGACTGGTCCCCACCGACTCCCGGGTGCTGCCCGCGGACGCCAGCGACCACCTGGCGGTGGCCGCCGACTACCGCTACTGACCTGCGGTCGGCCGGCCGGCGACGACGGCACTGACCCGGCGTCAGGCCGGACCGCGCGATCGGAGGTCGCTGACGCGACGTCAGGTCGGCTCGCGCGGTTCCGGTGCCACTGACCCGACGTCAGGCCGGCTCGCCGACCACCACGGTGGCGTCCCGTTCGTCGTCCGCCTCGATCCGCGGGCGCAGGCCGTGGGCGGCGAGCAGTGCGGCGGTGGCCGGGGCCTGCCGTTCGCTGGTCTCGATCAGCAGTCGGCCGCCGGGCGCCAACCAGCGGGGCGCCGCCTCGGCGACCCGACGCTGCACCGCCAAGCCGTCGCTGCCGCCGTCCAGCGCGGTCCGCGGCTCGTGGTCGCGGGCCTCCGGCGGCAGCAGCGGGATCTCGTCGGTCGGCACGTACGGGGCGTTGGCCACCAGCAGGTCGACCCGGCCGCGCAGGTGGTCGGGCAGCGGGGCGTCCAGGTCGCCGAGGTGCACCCGTCCGCCGTACGGGGCGAGGTTGCGGCGGGCGCAGGCCACCGAGGCCGGGTCCAGGTCGGCGGCGTGCAGTTCGACCGGGCCGAGCCGGGCGGCCAGTGCCGCGCCGACCGCGCCGGAGCCGCAGCACAGGTCGAGCAGCACCGCGCCGGGCCGGCCCAGCGCGGCGGCCCGTTCGACCAGGAACTCGCTGCGGCGGCGCGGCACGAACACCCCCGGGGTGACCGCGACGCGCAGGCCGGCGAATTCGGCGAAGCCCACCACGTGCTCCAACGGCCGCCCCGCACAGCGGAGTTCGACCAGGGCGGCGAGGCGGGCGGGGGAGTCGGCGGCGGACAGCAGCAGGCGCGCCTCGTCCTCGGCGAAGACGCAGCCGGCCGCGCGCAGCCGGTGGACGACGGTGGAACGCAGGGCGGGCGAAGGGTGGAGCGACACGGAGACCTCTCGAAGAGCCTGTGGGGCTCCCCGGACCGGTCAGGCCGCGGCCTGTCGGCGGGGGAGCACCTCGGTGACGTGCACGGTGATCTCTCCCACCTCCTTCGGCCGCGGCGCCGTCTCCTGGTCGGGCGCGCTACGCGGCGCCCACCCTATGCGCTGCCGGGCGCGCTGTCAGCCGTCCGCACCGCGGGTCGGCCGGGCGCGTGTCGGTCAGCCGCGCCGCCAGCGGTTGGTGATGGGCAGTCGGCGGTCGCGGCCGAAGTTCTTCGGCGAGACCTTCGGGCCCGGCGGGTACTGCCGCCGCTTGTACTCGGCGGTGTCCACCAGCCGCACCACCCGGTCCACCACCTCGGCGGGGTAGCCCTCGGCGACGATCGCGTCCCGGCCCTGGTCGCCCTCGACGTAGCGGTCCAGCACCGCGTCCAGCAGGTCGTAGTCGGGCAGCGAGTCGGAGTCCTTCTGGTCCGGCCGCAGCTCCGCGGACGGCGGCTTCACGATGGTGTTCTCCGGGATCGGCGGGACCTCGCCGCGCAGCTCGGCCTGCGCGTTGCGCCAGCGCGCCAGCTTGAAGACCAGCGTCTTGTAGACGTCCTTGATCGGGCCGTAGGCGCCGACCGAGTCGCCGTACAGGGTCGAGTAGCCGACCGCCAGCTCGCTCTTGTTGCCCGGGGCCAGCACGATCTGGCCCTCCTGGTTGGAGATCGCCATCAGCAGGGTGCCGCGCAGCCGGGACTGCAGGTTCTCCTCGGCCAGGTCGGTCAGCTCGGTGGCGGCCAGGTAGGCGTCGAACATCGAGGCGATCGAGACGGTGCGGAAGTGCAGCCCGGTGCGGCGGGCCAGCTCGGCGGCGTCGTCCCGGGAGTGCTGCGAGGAGTAGCGCGAGGGCATCGAGACCCCGTACACGTGCTCCGCGCCGATCGCGTCCACTGCGATCGCCGCCACCAGCGCCGAGTCGATGCCGCCGGACAGCCCGATCAGCACCGAGCGGAAGCCGTTCTTGCGGACGTACGCCCGGACGCCCTCGACCAGGGCCGCGTACACCTCGGCCTCGTCGTCCAGCCGCGTCTCGATCCGCGGGGCGATCGGCTCGGCGGGCGCGGCCTTCGGCTCGCCGCCCAGGTCGACCCGGACCAGCTTCAGCCCGTCCGCCAGCACCGTGCCGTCCGGCAGGCCCTCGGTCGCGGCCGGCAGCTCCAGGTCCATCACCAGCAGCGACTCCTCGAACTGCGGCCCACGGGCCAGCAGTTCACCGTCCGCGGTGACCACCATCGACTCGCCGTCGAAGACCAGCTCGTCCTGCGCGCCGACCATGTTCAGGTACACCAGCGGGCAGCCCGCCTCGGCGGCGCGGCGCTTCACCAGCTCCAGCCGCACGTCGTCCTTGTCCCGCTCGTACGGCGAGCCGTTGATCGACAGCAGCAGCCCGGCCCCGGACTGGCCGGTGGCGGCGACCCGGCCGCCCTCCTGCCAGATGTCCTCGCAGATCGCCAGCGCGATGTCCACGCCGTGCAGCCGGAGGACAGTCAGCTGGTCGCCCGGGACGAAGTAGCGGTACTCGTCGAAGACGCCGTAGTTCGGCAGGAAGTGCTTGGCGAACCGGGTCACCACCTCGCCGCCGCGCAGCACCGCCGCGCAGTTCTGCGGCTTGCCCGCGTACGTCGTGCCCGGCTCCCCGCGGCCCAGGTAGCCGACCACCACCGGGACGTCGCCCAGGCCCTCGGCCTGAAGCTTGGCCGCGAGGTCGGTGAGCGCGGCGCGGGAGGACTCGACGAAGGAGCCGCGGAAGGCGAGGTCCTCGACCGGGTAGCCGGTGAGCGCCATCTCGGGGAAGGCGATCAGGTCGGCGCCGGACTCGGCCGCCAGCTTCGACCAGCGCAGCACCTCCTCGCTGTTGCGGGCGAGGTCACCGACCCAGGGGTCGATCTGGCACAGGGCGAGACGCAGATTCGGCATGCCCCGAGTGTAATCGTCTAACTGACGCTATGTCGCGGGGGTGCCGGTTCGCGCGTGCTGGGGCCTGCGATGGCGACCGGTGGGGCCTGCGGCGGCAATCGGTGGGGCTCGTGGCGGCAACCGGTGGGGCTCGTGGGTCGGCAAGCGGGCGAAGATCCGCCATGATGGTCACGACGCGGTCCGGGCGAGGGGGGCTCACCGGGCCGGGCCGACCGGTGCGGGCGGCGTAACACGGGCGTAAAGAGCAGAGGTGAGACTGTCCCCATGGGCAAGCAGCAGGAGTTCGTGCTTCGCACGCTCGAGGAGCGTGACATCCGGTTCGTCCGGCTGTGGTTCACCGACGTGCTCGGTTTCCTCAAGTCCGTGGCGGTCGCCCCGGCGGAACTCGAGCAGGCCTTCGAGGAAGGCATCGGGTTCGACGGCTCCGCGATCGAGGGCTTCGCCCGGGTCTACGAGTCCGACATGATCGCCAAGCCGGATCCGACCACGTTCCAGATACTGCCGTGGCGCTCCGAGAACCCGGGCACCGCCCGGATGTTCTGCGACATCCTGATGCCCGACGGCTCGCCGTCGTACGCGGACCCGCGCTACGTCCTCAAGCGGACCCTGGAGCGCGCCTCCGACCTCGGGTTCACCTTCTACACCCACCCGGAGATCGAGTTCTTCCTGCTGAAGAACCTCCCCGGCGACGGCACCGCGCCGATCCCCGCCGACCAGTCCGGCTACTTCGACCACACCCCGCGCGGCATCGGCCACGACTTCCGTCGGCAGGCCATCACGATGCTCGAGTCCATGGGCATCTCGGTCGAGTTCAGCCACCACGAGGGTGCCCCCGGCCAGCAGGAGATCGACCTCCGGTACGCGGACGCGCTCTCCACCGCCGACAACATCATGACCTTCCGCCTGGTCATGAAGGAGGTCGCCCTCGAACAGGGCGTCCACGCCAGCTTCATGCCCAAGCCGTTCTCGGACTTCCCCGGCTCCGGCATGCACACCCACGTCTCGCTGTTCGAGGGCGACCGCAACGCCTTCCACGAGTCCGGCGCCGAGTACCAGCTCTCCAAGGTCGGCCGCTCCTTCATCGCGGGCCTGCTCAAGTACGCCGCCGAGACCGCCGCCGTCACCAACCAGTGGGTCAACTCCTACAAGCGCATCTGGGGCGGCTCCCAGCGCACCGCCGGCGCCGGCGGCGAGGCCCCCTCGTACATCTGCTGGGGCCACAACAACCGCTCCGCGCTGATCCGCGTCCCCATGTACAAGCCCGGCAAGCAGGGCTCCACCCGGATCGAGGTCCGCTCCCTCGACACCGGCTGCAACCCCTACCTCGCCTACGCGGTCACCCTCGCCGCCGGCCTCAAGGGCATCGAGGACAACCTCGAACTCCCCCCGGGCGCCGACGACGACGTCTGGGCCCTCACCGACGCCGAACGCCGCGCCCTGGGCATCCAGCCCATGCCGCAGAACCTCGGCGAGGCCATCGACCTCATGCAGCGCAGCGAACTCGTCGCCGAGACCCTCGGCGAGCACGTCTTCGACTTCTTCCTGCGCAACAAGCGCCAGGAGTGGGAGGAGTACCGCTCCGAGGTCACCCCGTTCGAGCTGCGGAAGAACCTGCAGGTGCTGTAGGCCTCGCGTGTCGCCTTGCGGCCGGTCGGCTCGCGCGCTGAAGTGGCGCGAGGTGACCGGTCGTGAGGCGTGGTGAGGGTTCTTGGTCGGGGTGGTGCGGGAGGCGCGGGGGACGGGCCGGGGGCGGGTGCTGGCGCGGGTGGTGGGCGACCTGCTGGTGACGGCGGGTGTGCTGGTGCTGCTGTTCGCCGGGTACGCGCTGTGGTGGACCGACGGGGTGGCGGACCGCAAGGCGGAGCAGGCCGTCGGCCGGCTGCGCGGGCAGTGGTCGGCGTCGACCCCCGCCCCCTCGCCCGCCCCGCCGCCGCCCGGGCTGCCGGGGATCGGTGAGGACGTCGGCCTGCTGCACGTGCCGGCGATGGGGCGGGGGTACCAGGTGCTGATCCGGGTCGGGACCGACCCGGACACGCTCGCGGACGGGGTGGCCGGGGTGTACACGGCGCCGTACGGCGAGGCGATGCCGTGGGACCGGGAGGGGAACTTCGCGCTCGCGGCGCACCGGGACGGGCATGGCGCGAAGTTCCACGACCTGGACCGGGTCGGCCCCGGGGACGCGGTGGTCGTCGAGACCCGGGACCGCTGGTACGTCTACCGGGTCGACGGCGTCCTGCCGGAGACCTCGCCGGAGAACGCCGCCGTGATCGCGCCGGTGCCGGTCGGCTCGCCGTACCGCTCGCCGGGCCGGTACATCACCCTGACGACCTGTACGCCGGAGTACACCTCGCGCTACCGGCTGGTGGTCTGGGGGAGCCTGGTGCGTGAGGATGCGGTGGACCCGGCCAGGACGCCGCCGGCCGAGTTGCGCTGATGGAGCGTCGGGCGCTCGACGGTGAGCAGGTCCACGTCCATCGTGACCGGGGCGGTGCTCGCCGGCGGCAGGTGGAAACTGCCGTCGCTGATCGAGAGGTTGAGGATCAGGTAGGCGGCGAAGTCCGCTCCGACTCCGGTGCCGTCGGACCACACCTCGGTGAGCCTGTCCTCGGTCGGACCGACGTACCAGGTGTCGTTGTCGGCGCCGAGTCGGACCGCCACGTAGATCCAGCGCCCGGCCCCGACGTTCTCGTCGCTGTAGACGGTGCTCCCCGAGCGGACGTGGTTGACGAACTCGATCCGGTCCGGATGGTCGGCGTACCACTCGAACAGGTCCACCTCGTTGCCGCCGTCCCGCCAGGTCCACAGGCAGGGCCAGGCGCCGGAGTCGGCCTCGGGCAGGCGGACGTGGACCAGCACCAGGTCGCCGGCGTGGACCTGGAACCCGCTGCCGCCTGAGTCGCAGGAGTCGCCGGTGGTCAGCAGGCCGGTGTCCCAGTCGCCGTCCTCGCGGTGGGTGGCGGTGAAGCGGAGGTGGCCCTGCTGATCGGAGAGGGCGGAGCGGCTCAGCCGGTCGTGCTTCCAACTGTTGGGGTTGTAGGTGCAGTTGGCGTACGCGGCGCTCTGCCAGCCCCAGGCCCGGCCGGGGCCGATGCCCGGGTCGCCGAAGCGCTCGGCCAGGACGGTGCGGGCTCCGGCCGGTGCGGTGGCGGAGTCGGGGGTGGTGGCGGTGTCCGCGGCCGCCGCCGGGAGCGGGGCGAGGGCTATCGAGAAGGAGATCGCCGAGGCGGCGAGGAATGTGGTCAGCATGGCGTTCACAATGGCCCCCGACCGACCGGTACGCGCAGGGACGGAGCCGACCGGATGAATGCGGGGCGCGGACGCCGATGGTGCCTCACCTGATGGCGTGTTACGGGCGGATCGATCCGCGGCTCATGCGAATCTGGCTGCGGGTTCACGGCGGTCCCCCGGGTATTTCGAAATCCGTTCGAAACGCCCCGGGAGTTCGCAGAAGATTCGTACTCTGACCGATCAAGGGGAAAGACCATGTACGGACTTGCTCACACCGGCGTCGCATCGCTGGCCCTGCTGGCGGTCGGCGGGGCGTCCGCCGCCATCGGCGCGGCCGTGAAGTGGTTCGCGCGCCGGTGACCGACTCCGTCACCGTGCTGATCCCGGCACACGACGAGGCGGACTTCATCGCTGACGCGGTGAGGTCCGCCTGGGCCCAGACGGTCCGGCCGGCCAGGGTGCTGGTCATCGCCGACGCGTGCACCGACGGTACCGCCGAGATCGCCAGGCGCAACGGCGCCGACGTCCTGGAGGTCCACCAGGAGAGCAAGCCGCGGTCGCTGAACCTCGCGCTGGCGGAGGTGACCACCGAGTACGTGGCGCTGCTCGACGCGGACGGGTACTTCGCCTCGCCGGACGTGCTGGAGAAGTGCCTGGTCCGCATGCGCGACAAGGGCTTCGGCGGCGTCTGCATGTCGGTCACCCCGCACAGCGTCAAGGGGATGTTCCAGCGCTCGCGGATGATCGAGTGGGCCGCGGCCCACCGGATGTCGCGGACCGTGGAGGGTTGGCACGGCTGGGTGGCGGTGCTCTCCGGCTGCGCCGGGATCTACCGCACCGAAGCCGTCCGGGCGGTCGACGGCTGGTCCACGGACAGCCTGTGCGAGGACGTCGAGCTGGCGCTGAAGATGAACCGTTCCGGACAGCGGGCGGGATTCGTCGCCGGCGCGTACGTGTGCGTCCGGGACCCGGGCAGCTGGCAGGTCTACTGGCGGCAGACCCACCGCTGGGCGGCCGGCTGGGCGCAGGCCCTCTACAAACACCGCGGGCTGTTCTTCCGCAGCTGGGGATTCACCCGGGTATTCGGCGCCATGCTCGTGGACAGCGCACTGCTCGCCAGCGGATATCTTTCGCTGGCCTACCATCTCGCCACCGGTTTCGCGGAATTCGACACCTTCCGCTGGATGGGCTGGTGGTTCCTGGTCATGGGCGCGGTGACGCTCGGAACGGCCAGCCTGCAGATCGGAATCCGGCGGACGCTCGTCAACTATCCGGCCTACCTGGTGGTCGGCACCTTGGGGACGGTGCTGGCCCTGTGGGTGATGTTCCGCGAATGGGTGCTGGGCCGGCACCTGACCTCGTGGACCGGACGCCAGGGCCGACGGACCGTCATCACCCGGATGTCGGACCGGCGTCGGCAGGTGCTCACCGCGATCGGCGCCGGGACGGGCGCGCTCGGGATGCTGCTCGGCGAGCTCGGACGGCAGCCGGACCTGACGGTGGCGGGCGGCGCGGCGACCGGTTCCGTCCTGTTCGCGGCCCTGCTCTGGCACCTGGTCGGACGGACCCCGGAGCGCGCCGGGCCGTAGGCTCGAAGTCGAACGGGATGTCGGCGGGCGGAGGGGCGGACGCAGTGGAGGAACGGGCCGGGAGCCGGACCAGCCGGCTGGAGATCCGCCTGGTGCGGCGCGGTTTCACCGACCCGGACCAGGCGGTGCGGCTGCTCGCCGGACCGGCACTGCAGGGCCTGGCGGAGGACCCGGTGCTGCTGGACGCGCTGAGCGCCACCGCCGACCCCGACCAGGCGCTGTTCTCGCTGGCCCGGATGCTGGAGGCGCTCGACCCGCACGAGCGGCACACCCTGCGCGACACCCTGACCGCCGCCAAGCCGCTGCGCGACCGGCTGCTGGGCGTGCTCGGCGCCTCCACCGCGCTCGGCGACCACCTGGCCCGGCACCCCCGCGACTGGCACGCCCTGGTCACCTTCGAGCTGCGCGACATCCACCCCGGCCGCAGCGACTTCCTCGGCGAGCTCACCCGCCGGGTCCGGTCGGAGGAGCGGGCGGACCGCGCCGACGCGCTGCGGGCCGCCTACCGGCGCTGCCTGCTGACGATCGCGGCCCGCGACCTGTCCGGCACCACCGACCTGCCGCAGGCCGCCGCCGAACTCGCCGACCTGGCGGGCGCCACCCTGCAGACCGCCCTGGACATCGCCGCCGAGGAGGACCCGGACGCGGCCGCGCTCTGCCGGCTCGCCGTGATCGGCATGGGCAAGTGCGGCGGCCGGGAGCTCAACTACGTCTCCGACGTGGACGTGATCTTCGTCGCCGAGCCCCGCGAGGGAGCCGACGAGCAGCGCGCGATGCAGGCCGCCACCCGGCTGGCCGCCCGCGCCATGCGGCTGTGCTCGGACACCACCGGCGAGGGCACCATCTGGCCGGTCGACGCCAACCTGCGCCCCGAGGGCCGCAACGGCCCGCTGGTGCGCACCCTCGCCAGCCACCTCGCGTACTACCAGCGCTGGGCCAAGACCTGGGAGTTCCAGGCGCTGCTGAAGGCCCGCCCGGTCGCCGGGGACGCCGAGCTCGGCGGCGCCTACGTCACCGCCATCGCCCCGCTGGTGTGGCAGGCCGCAGCCCGGGAGAACTTCGTCGCCGACGTCCAGCAGATGCGCCGCCGGGTGGTCGACGCGATCCCGGCCACCGAGGTCGAGCGCCAGCTGAAGCTCGGCCCGGGCGGGCTGCGCGACGTCGAGTTCGCCGTCCAGCTGCTGCAGCTCGTGCACGGCCGCACCGACGAGCGGCTGCGCAGCGGCAACACCCTGGAGGCGCTGGCCGCGCTCAGCGCGGGCGGCTACATCGGCCGGGCCGACGCCGCCGCGTTGGACGTCGCCTACCGCTTCCTGCGCTCCCTGGAGCACCGGATCCAGCTGCACCGGCTGCGCCGCACCCACCTGATGCCGACCGACCCCGCCGACCTGCGCCGCCTGGCCCGCTCGATGGCCCCGCAGATCACCGGCGACACCCGCACCGACCCGGTCGCGGCGCTGGAGCGCGAGTGGAAGCGGCACGCGGTGGAGGTCCGGCGGCTGCACGAGCGGCTGTTCTACCGTCCGCTGCTGGACGCCGTCGCCGAGCTGCCGGTGGTCGAACTGCGGGTCACCGGCGAGGGCGCCGCCGGGCTCAGCCCGGACGCCGCCAAGGCCCGGCTCGCCGCACTCGGCTACGCGGACCCGGCCGCCGCGCTGCGGCACATCTCCGCACTGGCCTCCGGCGTCAGCCGCAAGGCGGCCATCCAGCGCACCCTGCTGCCGGTGCTGCTCGGCTGGTTCGCCGACTCCGCCGACCCCGACGCCGGGCTGCTCAACTTCCGCCAGGTCTCCGACGCGCTCGGCCGCACCCCCTGGTACCTGCGGCTGCTGCGCGACGAGGGCGCCGCCGCCGAGCAGCTCGCCCGGGTCCTGTCGGCCGGCCGGCTCGCCCCGGACCTGCTGCTGCGCGCCCCCGAGGCGGTCGCCATGCTCGGCGACCCGAACGGCCTGGCCCCGCGCGGCCGGGCCGCCCTGGAGGCCGAGATCCTGGCCGCCGTCGGCCGCGCCGCCGACCCCGCCGCCGGGGTCGCCGCGGCCCGCGCGGTCCGCCGCCGCGAGCTCTTCCGCACCTCGGCCGCCGACCTGCTCGGCCGGCTCGGCGACGACCCGGCGGACGCCCTGGACGCGGCCGGCGAGGCGCTCACCGCGATCACCGCCGCCACCCTGCAGGGCGCGCTGCGCGCCGCCGTCGACGGCTGGGAGGCCCGCAACGGCGAACTGCCCACCCGGATCGCGATCATCGGCATGGGCCGGTTCGGCGGCCACGAGCTCGGCTACGGCTCCGACGCCGACGTGCTCTTCGTCCACCAGCCGCAGCTCGGCATGCTCGACGAGGACGCCGCCAAGGCCGCCCAGGCCGTCATCCACGAGCTGCGCACCCTGCTCGCCGCGCCGTCGGTGGAGCCGCCGCTGCTGGTCGACGCCGACCTGCGCCCCGAGGGCCGCAACGGCCCGCTGGTGCGCACCCTGTCCTCGTACGCGGCCTACTACGCGCGCTGGTCGCACGCCTGGGAGAGCCAGGCGCTGCTGCGGGCCGCGCCGATCGCGGGCGACGTCGCGCTGGGGGAGCGGTTCCGGGAGCTGGTCGACCCGCTGCGCTACCCGGGCCAGGGCGTGCCGGAGCGGGACCTGGTGGAGATCCGCCGGATCAAGGCCCGGATCGAGTCGGAGCGCCTCCCGCGCGGTGCCGACCCCACCACCCACACCAAGATCGGCCGCGGCGGGCTGGCGGACGTCGAGTGGACGGTGCAGCTGCTGCAGTTGCAGCACGGCCACGAGTTGCCCGCGCTGCGGACCACCAGGACCCGCGCGGCGCTGGCCGCCGCAGCGGCCGCGGACCTGGTGGCCGCGGAGGACGCCGAGGTGCTCGACGCGGCCTGGGTGCTCGCCTCCCGGGTCCGCGCCGCCGTCATGCTGGTCCGCGGCCGGGCCGGGGACAGCTTCCCCGGCGACGCCCGCGAACTGGCCGGGGTGGCCCGCTACCTCGGCTACGGGGTGGGGCACTCCGGCGAGCTGGTCGACGAGTACCGCAGGACGACCCGGCGGGCGCGCCGGGTCGTCGAGCGGTTGTTCTACGGCGCGGAGTGAGCGCCTAGGCGTTGACCTTGGTGTCCCACTGGGCCGGGACGGTCAGCTCCTCCTCGACCGGGTCGTCCGGGTGGCGGGGGAGGCGGAAGGCCCAGTTGGTGTAGAGGAGGCGGGCCACCAGGAAGCCGACGGCCAGGCAGACCTCGCCGCCGACCGCGTCCAGCCAGAAGTGGTTGGCGGTGGAGACGATCACGCTGAGGGTGACCACGGGGTAGGCGAGGCCGAGGGCGCGGACCCAGGTGCGGCGGGCCAGGAAGAAGATGGTCAGGCCGCACCACATGGACCAGCCGATGTGCATCGAGGGCATCGCGGCGAACTGGTTGGAGACCTGCGCGCCGGCGCCGGAGGCCAGTGAGCCCCAGGTGTGGTGGACGGCGACGGTGTCGACGAACCCGCCGCCGGTCATCAGGCGCGGTGGGGCCAGCGGGAAGCAGTAGAAGCCGACCAGGGCGATGCCGGTGGTGACGAAGAGCACGGTGCGGGAGGCGGCGTAGCGCCCGGGATGCGAGCGGTAGAGCCAGACCAGGACGCCGATGGTGATGATGAAGTGCAGGGTGGCGTAGTAGTAGTTCATCCCGACGATCAGCCAGGTCACCGAGTTGACGCCGTGGTTGATCGAGCGCTCGACGGCGATGCCGAGGTCGTGTTCGAGGTTCCAGACCCAGGTGGAGTGCTGCTGGGCGATGGTCTCGTGCTCCGGGACGGCGTTGCGCACCAGCGAGTACAGCCAGTAGCTGAGGCCGATCAGCGCGAGCTCGAAGAGCAGTCGCGGGCGGCGCGGCGTGCGTCGCTGCTCGCGGACCCGGCCGCGCAGGGCGGCGGCGGGTGACTGGGCGACGCGGGTGGCTCCGCCGGGCGTACGGGCGGTGTGGTCCGGGCCCGGGTCGGAACCGTCGCGTGATGCCCGGCCGACGCGGTCGGCGCCGGATGCGTGGATCTCGGTCGGTTCCCCCATGGACGAGAAGTCTGCCAGACGTTCCGTGACCGGTTGCTCATCCTCTGGATGGGGATTCTTCACCGACTGTCCGCCTACGGGGGTAGGGGTCGATCGGTTTTCGAGGCGCATGCAGACCATTGTGGCGCGCGGGTTACGAGCGGTCGAACCGGGGTCCCTTTCGCATGCCCACGGTCGGTGTGCGCCCGATCGGCGCCAGGTCACGACTCGGTATGACTACTACCGGAAACAGTTTCTGCATCTTGCTGAAACATCTTGCAGGGCGCTAGGTTCCACGCCACCCACCCCCGCTTCGCGCCCCTAGGGAGAGCCAGCCGTGGCCGACGCCCAGCCCCGACCCCCGCGCCGCACCACCCCGTACCGCCGACCCGGGCGAGCCTCCGTGCTGCTCGCCTCCTCGCTGATCGCCGCGACGCTCGGCTCGATCCCGGTGGCCGTGGCGGCGAAGGCGCCGGCCGCGCCGTCGGACGCCGCGCTGGCCGCGAGCGCCGGGCGGCACGACCTGACCAGGGAGCAGTTCTACTTCGTGCTGCCGGACCGGTTCGCCAACGGCAGCACCGGCAACGACACCGGCGGGATCACCGGCGGCCGGCTGGACAACGGCCTCGACCCGGCCGACAAGGGCTTCTACCACGGCGGCGACCTGCAGGGCCTGATCGACAAGCTGGACTACGTCCAGGACCTGGGCACCACCGCGATCTGGATGGCGCCGATCTTCAAGAACAAGCCGGTGCAGGGCACCGGGGCCGACGCCTCGGCCGGGTACCACGGCTACTGGATCACCGACTTCACCCAGGTCGACCCGCACTTCGGCACCAACGCGCAGCTCAAGGAGCTGATCGACAAGGCGCACAAGCGCGGCATCAAGGTCTTCTTCGACGTCATCACCAACCACACCGCGGACGTCGTCGACTACGCGGAGCAGAGCTACGACTACCGCTCCGAGGGCGCCTACCCGACCCTCGACGCCGACGGCAACCCGGTGGACGAGACCGCGATCGCCGACGCGCGGGCGCAGTGGCCGAGCATCACCAAGGACTCCTTCCCCTACTCCCCGGTGCTGCGCAGCGCGGCCGACGCCAACGCCAAGACCCCGTCCTGGCTGAACGACCCGTCGCTCTACCACAACCGCGGCAACTCGACCTTCGTCGGCGAGTCCGCGACCGAGGGCGACTTCTCCGGCCTGGACGACCTGGACACCCAGAACCCGCGGGTCGTCGCCGGGATGCAGAAGATCTACCAGACCTGGGTGGCCGACACCGGGGTGGACGGCTTCCGGATCGACACCGTCAAGCACGTCAACCTGGCGTTCTGGGAGCAGTGGGCGCCGGCGCTGAAGAAGTTCGCGGCCGAGCACGGGAACAAGAAGTTCTTCATGTTCGGCGAGGTGTACTCGGGCGACCCGTCGATCACCTCGCCGTACGTCACCAAGGGCAAGCTGCAGGCCACCCTGGACTTCGCGTTCCAGGAGGCGGCGCGCAAGTACGTCTCGCAGAACGGCTCGGCGAAGGCGCTCAGCGAGCTGTACGCGCAGGACTACCGGTACACCACGGCCGACACCGACGCCTACGAGCTGCCGACCTTCCTGGGCAACCACGACATGGGCCGGTTCGGGTCGTTCCTGCAGAGCGACAACCCGGGGGCGTCGAACGACGCGCTGCTGAAGAAGGACCGGCTGGCCAACGAGCTGCAGTTCCTGACCCGCGGTCAGCCGGTGGTGTACTACGGCGACGAGCAGGGCTTCACCGGCGCGGGCGGCGACAAGGACGCCCGGCAGGACATGTTCGCCTCGAAGACGCCCTCGTACAACAGCGACCAGGTGATCGGCGGGACGTCCGGCTCCGCGGACCGCTACGGCCGGGACGGCGCGCTCTACCAGGGGATCGCGGGCCTGGCGAAGCTGCGCAAGGACAACCCGGCGCTGGCGGACGGCGCGCAGGTGGAGCGGTACGCGGCGGACGGGCCGGGCGTGTACGCGTTCTCCCGGATCGACGCCAAGCAGCAGGTCGAGTACCTGGTGGCGGTGAACAACGCGGCCGAGGCGAAGACGGTCACGCTGGACACCTTCTCGGCGGGCATGGACTTCAGCGGCCTGTACGGCGTCGGCGGCAAGGTCACCAGCGGCGCGGACGGCAAGGTGACGGTCACCGTGCCGGCCATGGCCTCCGTGGTGCTGAAGGCGAAGGACAGGCTGGCCAAGCCCGCCGCCGGCCCGTCGATCACGGTGAGCGCGCCGGCCGACGGCTCCTACGGGACGGTGACGCTCGGGGCGAGCGTGCCCGGGGGCGGCTTCAACCGGGTCAGCTTCGCGGCGCAGGTCGGTGACGGGCCGTGGCAGACGCTGGGGACGGCCGACAACGGCGTCTTCAAGGTCACCCAGAACCTGGACGGCGTGGTGCCGGGCACGGTGGTGCGCTTCAAGGCCGTGGTGCAGGACTCGGCGGGCCGACTGGCGTCCGCCACCGGGCAGTTCACGACGGGTCAGCAGGCGCCGACGCCGGCGCCGAGCGCGGTGTCGCGGCCGTACGCGGTGGTGCACTACCAGCGCAAGAACGGCGACTACGACGGCTGGAACCTGTACACCTGGGGCGACATCGCCGACGGCGAGTCGACCACCTGGCCGGCCGGGCACGGCTTCGTCGGGCGGGACGCGTACGGGGCGTTCGCGTACGTGAAGCTCAAGGGCGGGGCGTCCGACGTCGGCTTCGTGGTGGAGAACAACGGCACCAAGGACGTCGACGCGGACCGGCACATCGACATCTCGGCCACCGGCGAGGTGTGGATCAAGGAGGGCGACCCGACCGTCCGCACGGCGAACCCGGACGGGGCGGTGCCGGTGCCCGACGGCAAGGCGGTGATCCACTACCACCGGGCGGACGGGAACTACGACGGCTGGGGGCTGCACGACTGGACCGGCGCGGCCAACCCGACCGACTGGGGCAACCCCCTGATGCCGGCGCGCAAGGACGCCTTCGGCGCGGTGTTCGAGGTGCCGCTTGCGGCGGGCGCGACCAGCCTCAGCTACATCATCCACAACGGCGGCGACAAGGACCTGCCGCAGGACCAGTCGCTGAGCTTCGCCACCTCGGGCCGCGAGGTGTGGATCCTCGGCGGGCAGGAGGGCTACCTGCTGCCGCAGACCGCGGGCGTCTCTTCGCAGCTCGACCTGGGCTCCGCCAAGGCGCAGTGGATCGACGCGCGGACGGTGGTGGTCCCGGCCAACTACGGTGCGGCGGACGGCCAGTTGAAGGGCGGCACCAGCGCCCAGCTGATCTACGACCCGCAGGGCGGGCTGACCGTCGACAAGGGCGTGCTGTCGAAGCCGGGCCACTGGATCCGGCTGAGCCCGGCGGCCGGTCTGACGGACGCCCAGAAGGCGAAGTTCCCGAACCTGGCCGGGTACCGGGCGTTCACCGTCGACCCGCGCGACGCCGGGCGGGTCACCGCCGCGCTGCGCAGCCAGGTGGTCTTCACCGAGCACCTGCCGAACGGCGCGGCGCTGGCCGCCACCGGGGTGCAGCTCCCGGGCGTGCTGGACGACCTGTACGCGGGCAAGGCGGCCGGTGCGCAGCTCGGGCCGGTGTACTCGGTGCAGAAGGGCAGGGGCTGGTTCGGGCACGACGAGCGCAAGGTGACGCTGTCGCTGTGGGCGCCGACCGCGACCGAGGTGGCGGTGCAGCTCTTCGACACGGCGAGCGGCGGCACCCCGCGGACCGTGCCGCTGAAGCGGGACGAGGCGTCCGGCGTCTGGTCGCTGACCCGGGACGCGGCGGACCTGGACGGTAAGTACTACCTGTACCAGGTGAAGGTGTGGGCGCCGAGCGTCCAGCAGACGGTCACCAACCTGGTCACCGACCCGTACTCCACCGCGCTGTCCACCGACTCCACCCGCAGCCTGGTCGCCGACCTGTCGGCCTCGGCCACCAAGCCCAAGGGCTGGGACCAGCACCGCAGTCCGGCGGCGATCCCGGCCACCCAGCAGCAGATCCAGGAGCTGCACGTGCGGGACTTCTCGGCCGGGGACACCACCGTCCCGGCCGACGAGCGCGGCACCTACCTGGCGTTCACGCAGTCGAAGTCGGCGGGTATGCAGCACCTGAGGGAGCTGGCCAAGGCCGGGGTGACGACCATTCACCTGCTGCCGACCTTCGACATCGCCACCATCCGGGAGAACCGCGCCGAGCAGAAGCTGCCCGCCTGCGACCTGGCCGCGCTGCCCGCCGACTCCTCGAAGCAGCAGGAGTGCGTGGCCGCGGTGCAGGCCGACGACGCCTACAACTGGGGCTACGACCCGCTGCACTACACGGTGCCGGAGGGCTCCTACGCGACCGACCCGAACGGCACGGCGCGCACCGTGCAGTTCCGCGAGATGGTGCAGGCGATGCACGACGCGGGCCTGCGGGTGGTCCTCGACGTGGTCTACAACCACACCGCGGCCGCCGGGCAGGACCAGCACTCGGTGCTGGACCGGATCGTGCCCGGCTACTACCAGCGGCTCAGCGACACCGGCAAGGTGACCACCGACTCCTGCTGCGCGGACACCGCGCCCGAGCACGCCATGATGAACAAGCTGGTCGTCGACTCGGTGGTGACCTGGGCCAAGCAGTACCGGGTGGACGGCTTCCGCTTCGACCTGATGGGCCTCGACCCGAAGTCCACCATGCTGGACGTGCAGTCCGCGCTGCGCGCGCTCACCCCGCAGAAGGACGGCGTCGACGGATCGCGCGTCTTCCTGTACGGCGAGGGCTGGAACTTCGGCGTGGTCGCGAACGACGCCCGGTTCGTCCAGGCCACCCAGGTGAACATGGCCGGCACCGGCATCGCGACCTTCAACGACCGGATCCGGGACGCCGGCCGGGGCGGCAACTTCATGCTCTCCTCGGCCCCGCAGCAGGGCTTCGCGTCCGGCCTGTACACCGACCCCAACGGCTCGGCGGACAACGGCACCCCGGCGGAGCAGAAGGCCCGGCTGCTGCACCAGATGGACCAGATCAAGGTCGGCCTGACCGGCAACCTGGCCGGCTACGCCTTCACCGACAGCACCGGAAAGGCCGTCACCGGCCGCGCGGTGGACTACAACGGCGCGCCCACCGGGTACGCCGCGCAGCCCGGCGAGGCGGTCGAGTACCTGGACGCGCACGACAACGCCGACCTGTTCGACGCGCTGGCGTTCAAGCTGCCCGCCGCCACCCCGGCCGCCGACCGGGCCCGGATGCAGGCGCTCGGCCTGTCGCTGACCGCGCTCGCCCAGGGCCCCGGCTTCGCCCAGGCCGGCAGCGACCTGCTGCGCTCCAAGTCGCTGGACGCCAACTCCTTCGACTCCGGGGACTGGTTCAACTCGATCAGCTGGGACTGCGCCCAGGGCAACGGCTGGGGCCGCGGCCTGCCGATGGCGGCGGACAACCAGTCGATGTGGGAGAAGGACAAGCAGCTGCTGGCCGACCCGCGGCTCACGGTCGGCTGCAACGACATGCAGCTGAGCAGCACCCTCTACCAGCAGTTCCTGAGCATCCGTCAGTCCTCGCCGCTGTTCGCGCTGCCGACCGCGGCCGAGGTCCAGCGCCGGCTGTCCTTCCCGCTGTCCGGCACGGCGGGCGAGAACCCGGGCGTGATCACCATGCACCTGGACGGCACCGGGCTGGCCGGCGCCGAGAAGGGGCTGACGGTGGTCTTCAACGCCACCCCGGACGCGCAGACGCAGACCGTGGCGGGCCTGCGCGGCACCGCGCAGGCGCTGCACCGGGTGCAGGCGCAGGGCGGTGACGCGACCGTCAAGCGGGCGTCGTTCGACCCGGCCACGGGCGCCTTCACGGTTCCGGGCCGGACGGTCGCGGTGTTCGTCCAGAACTGATGGTTTCCCCGCGGTAACAGGGGCCTCACCTCCGGGTGGGGCCCCTTGCCGTTCTGGCCGAAAGTCGTCGTTCGCGGCGGGTCGGTGGTGGAGACCTTCCTGGAACACGCCCAAATGCCGTGCCATGGACAGGTGTTCGTACGGCAATGCGATGGTGCGTAAATCAGTCAATCCATGGCATGCATCTGTCATTCATGAGGCGTTTGCTGCCACGATTCCCCCGGCTGCGGAACGACAGGTTGCCCACACAACCCGGTGGAGCCCTCCCCAGGCCATCGGAATCCGCTGCCGACGCACGGCGAACTTGCACCGCGTATCTGCACCGCACCCCGTCCGCGTACCAGCGGGTGGGGCCCCCGCTGCGCCGCAACCGCGGCCAGATTCTCTCCACCGCTCGTGACCCCGCGACGGTCGGTAAAGGAGTCCCGCATGTCTCGCTACACGCATGCCCGCGTGAGCATGGCCGCTCTGGCGGCCACCACCGCCCTGCTGGTGACCGCGATCCCGGTGGCGGTGGCCCAGGCCGCCCCCGCCGCCCCGTCCTCCTCGGCCCAGGTCGCCGACCAGCAGGCCGCCGCCGGCCACGCCCAGCTGGTCGCCGACGCGGGCACCCGCTCCGCCCAGTTCGCCCAGACCCTGGGCCTGAGCGGCGCGGAGAAGCTGGTGGTGAAGGACGCGTTCAAGGACGCCGACGGCACCCAGCACTTCCGTTACGAGCGCACGTACGGCGGACTCCCGGTCCTCGGCGGCGACCTGATCGTCCACCAGGCCGCGAACGGCACCACCAAGGGCGTCGACCGGGCCTCGTCCGCGTCGCTGTCCGGCGTCAGCACCACCCCGAAGCTGGCCGCCCCGAAGGCGCAGGCCACCGCGCTGGCCGCCGAGTCCGGCTCGGCCCTGGAGACCGCCCCGCGCCTGGTCGTATGGGCCGCCACCGGTACCCCGCGGCTGGCCTACGAGACCGTGGTCAGCGGCAAGGAGGCCGACGGCACCCCGAGCAAGCTGCACGTCGTCACCGACGCCAACACCGGCGAGGTGATCCAGAAGTTCGAGGGCATCAACACCGGCACCGGCACCGGCGTCTTCGTCGGCAACGTCACCATCGGCACCACGCTGTCGGGCTCGACGTACCAGATGAAGGACACCAGCCGCGGTGGGATGTACACCACGGACATGAACAACGGGACCTCCGGCAACGGCACCCTGTTCTCCAAGTCGACCGACACCTGGGGCAACGGCTCGGCCTCCAACCGGGAGTCGGCCGCCGTCGACGCGCACTTCGGCGTCTCCAAGACGTGGGACTTCTACAAGAACACCTTCGGCCGCAACGGCATCCGCAACGACGGTGTCGGCGCCTTCAGCCGCGTCCACTACGACAGCAACTACACCAACGCGTTCTGGGACGACTCCTGCTTCTGCATGACCTACGGTGACGGGTCGGGCAACACCCACCCGCTGACCGAGCTGGACGTGGCCGGCCACGAGATGACCCACGGTGTCACCGCGGCCACCGCCAACCTGAACTACTCGGGCGAGTCCGGCGGCCTGAACGAGTCCACCTCGGACGTCTTCGGCACCATGGTCGAGTTCTACGCCAACATCCCGTCCGACAACCCGGACTACCTCATCGGCGAGCTCATCGACCTCAACGGCAACGGCACGCCGCTGCGGTACATGGACCAGCCCTCCAAGGACGGCTCGTCCGCCGACTACTGGTCCTCCACCGTCGGCAACAAGGACGTCCACTACTCCTCCGGCGTCGGCAACCACTTCTTCTACCTGCTCTCCGAGGGCAGCGGCGCCAAGGTCATCAACGGCGTGAGCTACAACTCGCCGACCCAGGGCAACATCGCGGTCACCGGCATCGGCCGGGACAAGGCCGCGGCGATCTGGTACCGGGCGCTCACCACGTACTGGACCTCCACCACCAACTACGCCAATGCCCGCACCGGCATGCTGAGCGCCGCCACCGACCTCTACGGCGCCAACTCGGCCGAGTACAACGCGGTTGCCACCGCCTGGGCCGCGGTCAACGTCGGCTCGGTGCCGCAGAACACCCCGACCGTCACCAACCCGGGCAACCAGACCACCAAGGTCAACACCGCGGCCAGCCTGCAGATCCAGGCCAGTGGCGGCACCGGCGCGCTGACCTACTCGGCCACCGGCCTGCCGGCCGGCCTGTCGATCAACGCCTCCACCGGCCTGATCAGCGGCACCCCGACCGCGGTCGGCACCTCCTCGGTGACCGTCACCGCCAAGGACACCGCCAACAAGACCGGCTCCACCAGCTTCACCTGGACCGTCAACGACGGCACCAGCACCTGCACCCCGGCGCAGGTGCTCGGCAACGCGGGCTTCGAAACCGGCACCGCCGCCCCGTGGACCACCACCTCCGGCGTGGTCGACAACTCCGCCTCCGAGGCCGCCCACAGCGGCTCCTGGAAGGCGTGGCTGAACGGCTACGGCTCGGCCCACACCGACAGCGCCTCGCAGACCGTCACCATCCCGGCCGGCTGCAAGGCCACCCTGAGCTACTGGCTGCACATCGACACCGCCGAGACCACCACGACGACGGCGTACGACAAGCTCACCGTGACCGTCAACGGCACCACGGTGGCCTCGTACTCGAACCTCAACAAGAACACCGGCTACGCCCAGAAGACCGTCGACCTGTCGTCCTACGCCGGTCAGACCGTCACCCTGAAGTTCAACGGCGTGGAGGACTCCTCGCTGCAGACCAGCTTCGTGATCGACGACACCGCGATCCAGACCAGCTGAGCCTGACGCACCATCAGTAGTGACGGGCCCGGCAGCCCTCGGCTGCCGGGCCCGCCCGCGTCCCGAGGAGTGAGATCCCCGAAACCCGGCCGCAACACGAAACACCGTGGAAACACCGGCGACGGCGCGGCGAAATCCGGCCCGGCCACACTCCCGGAATGCTCCTCGCTGACTCCCCACCCACCCTGGACAGCGGCGACACCGCCTGGCTGCTCGCCTGCACCGCGCTCGTCCTGCTGATGACCCCCGGCCTGGCGTTGTTCTACGGCGGCATGGTGCGCACCAAGAGCGTGCTCAACATGATCATGATGAGCTTCGTCTCGATCGCCGTGGTCACCGTGGTCTGGCTGACCGCCGGCTACACCCTCGCCTTCGGCCCCGACGCCGGCTGGGGCCTGATCGGCTCGCTCGACCACCTCGGCATGGCGGGCATCACCCCGACCAGCCTCACCGGCCACGTCCCGACGCTGCTGTTCGCGGCCTTCCAGCTCACCTTCGCGATCATCACCGCCGCGCTGATCTCCGGCGCCATCGCCGACCGCGCCAGGTTCGGCGCCTGGGTGGCGTTCACCGCCGTCTGGACGCTGCTGGTCTACGTGCCGGTCGCGCACTGGGTGTTCGCCCCCGACGGCTGGATCCTGCGGAACCTGGGCGCCCTGGACTTCGCGGGCGGCACCGTGGTGGAGGTCAACTGCGGTGCCAGCGGCCTCGCCCTGGCCCTGCTGCTCGGCCCCCGCCTCGGCTTCAAGCGGGAGGCGATGCGCCCGCACAGCCTGCCGCTGGTGCTGCTCGGCGCCGGGCTGCTCTGGTTCGGCTGGTTCGGCTTCAACGGCGGCTCCGCGATGGGCGCCAACGGCCTGGCCGCCGCCGCGCTGCTCAACACCCAGGCGGCCGGCTGCACCGGGCTGCTCGGCTGGCTGCTGGTGGAGAAGAAGCGCGACGGCCACGCCACCACCCTGGGCGCCGCCTCCGGCGCGGTGGCCGGACTGGTCGCCATCACCCCGTCCTGCGGCAGCGTCGACCTGCTCGGCGCCCTGGTCATCGGCCTGGCCGCCGGCGTGGTCTGCTGCTACGCCGTCAGCTGGAAGTTCCGGTTCGGCTACGACGACTCGCTGGACGTGGTCGGCGTGCACTTCGTGGCCGGCGTCATCGGCACCCTGCTGATCGGCGTGTTCGCCACCGCCGTGATGACCGGCGGCCCCGCCGGGCTGCTGCACGGCGGCGGACTCGGCCAGGGCGGCAAGCAACTGGTCGCGGTCGTGGTGGTCGCCGCGTACGCGTTCGGCATGACCTACGGCATCGGCCGGCTGATCGACCGTCTGATGGGCTTCCGGGCCGCGCCCGAGCACGAACTCACCGGCCTGGACCTCGCCGTGCACGCCGAGACCGCGTACGATCACGGCGTCCTGGGCCTCGGCTCCGCCGCCGCCCACGCCAACCTGCACCCGCACGGTGCGCCCGCCTCCGACAGGACCCGCCCGGTATGAAGCTGATCACCGCAGTCGTCAAGCCGTTCAAGCTGGACGAGGTCAAGACCGCGCTGCAGGAGCTCGGTGTGCACGGACTGACCGTCACCGAGTCCAGCGGCTACGGGCGGCAGCACGGCCACACCGAGGTCTACCGCGGCGCCGAGTACCGGATCGACCTGGTGCCGAAGGTCCGGATCGAGGTGGTGGTGGAGGACGAGGACGCCGAGCGGGTCACCGCCGCCATCGTCACCGCCGCCCGCACCGGCAAGATCGGCGACGGCAAGGTCTGGGTCGTCCCGGTCGAGGGCATCGTGCGGGTGCGCACCGGTGAGCGGGGCCCCGACGCGGTCTGACGGCCCGTCAGCACAGTGCACGGCCCCCGTCCCCACCCGGGACGGGGGCCGTTGCCGTGCCCGCGTCCGGATGTCTTGACGGGCGTCCGGGGTGACCCTATGGTCAAGCCACTGCAAGTTTCCAGCAAGTTTCAATTGTCTTGCAGAAAGCGACCCTCCGGCGTCGCACTGACGGCACCACCCCCGCCGTCGCGGCCCCCCACCCTGCCGCCTCCCCGTCCGCGACCTGCGTCCGCGGACCGGGCCTCCCCCTCCTGGAGTGCTCCCTTGACCACCCCTGCCCCCGCTCGCAGACGGCGGCTGGCCGCCGCCTCCACCGCCCTCGCGGCGCTCGGCCTGTCGATCGGCGCCGGCTTCTCGCTGGCCCCTACGGCCACCGCCACCCCGCCGAGCAGCAAGGACGTCACCGCCACCCTGTTCGAGTGGAAGTTCGACTCGGTGGCGAAGGCCTGCACCGACACCCTCGGCCCGAAGGGCTACGGCTTCGTCGAGGTCTCCCCGCCCCAGGAGCACATCCAGGGCGCCCAGTGGTGGACCTCCTACCAGCCCGTCAGCTACAAGATCGCCGGCCGGCTCGGCGACCGCGCCTCGTTCCAGTCGATGGTCTCCACCTGCCACGCCGCGGGCGTCAAGGTGATCGCCGACTCGGTGATCAACCACATGACCGCGGGCTCCGGCACCGGCACCGGCGGCACCAACTACACCAAGTACAACTACCCCGGCTACTACCAGGACCAGGACTTCCACTCCTGCCGCCAGGCGATCAGCAACTACGGCGACCGCGCCAACGTGCAGAACTGCGAACTGGTCAACCTCGCCGACCTCAACACCGGCTCCGCGTACGTGCAGCAGACCATCGCCAACTACCTCAGCGACCTGCTCACCCTCGGCGTGGACGGCTTCCGGATCGACGCCGCCAAGCACGTCGACGCCGGTGAACTCGGCGCCATCAAGGCGAAGATGAGCAACCCCAACGCCTACTGGGTGCAGGAGGTGATCTACGGCGCGGGCGAGCCGATCCAGCCCTCCGAGTACACCGGCAACGGCGACGTGGACGAGTTCCGCTCCGGCACCTGGCTGAAGAGCGCCTTCAACGGCGGGAAGATCTCCGACCTCGCCACCTGGGGCAGCGGCCTGCTGCCCAGCGCCCAGGCCCGCACCTTCGTCGACAACTGGGACACCGAGCGCAACGGCTCGACCCTGAACTACAAGTACGGCTCCGCCTACACCCTGGCCAACGTCTTCATGCTGGCCTACCCGTACGGCTCGCCGAACGTCTACTCCGGCTACGCGTTCAGCTCCAACGACGACGGCCCGCCCAACGGCGGCACCGTCAACGCCTGCTACCAGGACGGCTGGAACTGCGTGCACGCCTGGCGGCAGGTGGCCAACATGGTCGGCTTCCGCAACGCGGTGTCCGGCACCGCGATGACCAACTGGTGGTCCAACGGCAACAACGCGATCGGCTTCGGCCGCGGCTCCAAGGGCTACGTGGCGATCAACCGGGAGTCCGGAGCGATCACCCAGACCTTCCAGACCTCGCTGCCGGCCGGCGTCTACTGCGACGTCCAGCACGGCGACCCGGTGAGCGGCGGCTGCAGCGGCCCGACCTACACCGTCGGCTCGGACGGCAAGTTCACCGCCACCGTCGCGGCCGGCGACGCGGTCGCCCTGTACGTCGGCGCGGGCGGCGGCAGCACCCCCTCGCCCTCCGCCTCCGCCAGCCCCACCGGGACGGGCAACAGCGCCACCGTCTTCTACTCCACCGACAAGAACTGGTCGGCCTACTACCTGCACTACGCCCCCACCGGCGGCACCTGGACCACCGCCCCCGGCGTCGGGATGGACGCCGCCTGCACCGGCTGGGTGAAGAAGACCGTCGCGCTCGGCACCGCCACCGGCCTGGCCGCCACCTTCAACAACGGCACCGGCACCTGGGACAACAACAACAGCGCCAACTACGCGCTCGGCACCGGGAACGTCACCGTCAAGGACGGCGTGGTCGGCAGCGGCGACCCGTGCGCCACCGCCAGTCCCTCCGCCTCGCCCACGCCGACGGCCACCGCCGCCTCCGGCGCGTCCTTCGCGGTCAACGCCACCACCACGGTCGGCCAGAACGTCTACGTGGTCGGCGACGCCGCCGCACTCGGCGGCTGGGACACCTCCAAGGCGCTCCCGCTCTCCTCGGCCGCCTACCCGGTGTGGAAGCTCGACGTGGCGATGAGCGCCGGCACCGCCTTCCAGTACAAGTACATCCGCAAGGACGCCGCCGGCACCGTCACCTGGGAGAGCGGCGCCAACCGCACCGCGACCGTCCCGGCGAGCGGCCAGGTCGCGCTCAGCGACACCTGGCGGAGCTGAGCACCCGTCAGGTCACGGCCCCGACGGGTAAACCGCCCGAAGGGATGGAACCCCGGCGTCGCGGACGCCGGGGTTCCGCCGCGCTGGCAGCATCGGCCGGGTGAGCACCGCCCCCACCACCATCCTCGACGTCGAACTGCACGGCGGCCGCTGGGACGGACACCTGAAGCGGGTCCGGGCCGGCGCGCCGCCGCCGTCGCTGCGGATGGTGCTGCGCCCCGACCTCCCCGACCCGCTCCGCGGCGAGCAGTGGCCCACCACCAGCGTCTACGGCTACGACCCGGACGGGCCCAGGCCCTGCTACCGGCACGCGTACGACGAGTAGACCCGCCGGCGGCCGGTCAGCCCCGGCCGACGTACGGCATCGCGGTCGCCATCACGGTGGCGAACTGCACGTTGGCCTCCAGCGGCAGCTCCGCCATGTGACGCACCGTCCGGGCCACGTCCGCCACGTCCATGGTCGGCTCCGGCGCGATCCGGCCGTCCGCCTGGCGCACCCCGCTGCTCATCGCGGCGGTCATGTCGGTGGCCGCGTTGCCGATGTCGATCTGCCCGCAGGCGATCCGGTACGGGCGGCCCTCCAGCGAGAGGGCCTTGGTCAGGCCGGTGACGGCGTGCTTGGTCGCCGTGTAGGCGATCGCGTGCGGGCGCGGGACGTGCGCGGAGATCGAGCCGTTGTTGACGATCCGGCCGCCCTGCGGGCGCTGCTCCCGCATCTGCCGGAACGCGGCCTGGGCGCACAGGAAGGCGCCGGTCAGGTTGAGGTCGACCACCGCGCGCCACGCCGCGTGGTCGACCTCCTCGACCGGGGCGGCCGGCCCGAACATGCCCGCGTTGTTGAACAGCAGGTCGACCCGGCCGAAGCGGGCGGCGGCCCGGGCGAACAGCTCGGTCACCTGCGCCGGATCGGTGACGTCGGTGGGCACCGCCAGGGCGCGGTCGTCGCCGAGGCCGTCGGCGGTCTCGGCGAGGGGCCCGGCCCGCCGTCCGGCGAGCACCAGGCGCCAGCCGGCGCCGGCCAGTTCGCGGGCCACCGCGCGGCCGACGCCGCTGCCCGCTCCGGTGATCACGGCAACCTGCTGGGACACGCGCACGCTCCTCGGGACGTTCGGACGCCCATGATCGCCCCGGGCGGCGCACGCCGTCACTGGCGGAAGCTCCAAAGCCGCCGCGCCGGGGGCCGTCGGCAGGAGCGGACGGGCCCCACCCCCGCCGATCGGCTGGGCCCGCCCCCGTCGACCGGCGGGACAACGGGGCAGCCGCAACCGGCGGCCGGGTCGGCACGTCATAGGATCTCGAGTGGCCGGAACGCCGCGCGTCGCGCGGTGGCCCAGTCCGTTCACGGGGTGTGCCGGCTGTCGGTTCCGCACGCCCCGACAGGCCCGCTGACCAGGGCCGACTCCCGTCCGCCGCGGTCGGGAGCGACCCCCGCCCGGAGAGACCCACCGTGCTGCCGCAGCCCCGCCCCGCCTCCGTCCGCCCCGCCCGCGTGCTGCTCGCGGCCGCCGCCACGCTCGCCCTGGCCGGCCCGCTCGCGGCCTGCGGCAGCAGCACCGGCAACGCCAACGACGCCAAGGCGGCGATCTCCACCAACCAGGCCTCGAACTCCCCGTCGGCCGCGCAGAGCAGCACCGCCCCGCCGAAGCCGTCCAAGGTGCTGATGCCGACGGGCCCGGCCGCCCAGTTCTCCAAGGCCCGCGACACCGCCGCCGGCCCGATCATGGTGACCACCGTCAGCGGCCCCAAGTCCGGGGTCAGCGGCAAGGTCTGGGTCTGGCTGCCGCCGGAGTACAACGACCCGAAGTACGCCAAGACCGGCTTCCCGGTGCTCACCCTGTACGCGGGCGGGCAGAGCGCCGGCTACAACACCTGGACCGACAACCAGCTGCCGATCCAGGAGGCCGACAAGCAGCTGGTCGCCGAGGGCAAGACCCACCCGTTCATCATGATCATGCCGGTGCAGAACCTCGACTCCAACGAGGCCAAGGCGCTGGAGTGCGCCGACATCCCGGGCCAGCCGAAGATCGGCACCTGGATGGCCGAGGACATCCCGGACTTCGTCCGCGCCAACTTCCGCACCGTCAAGGGCCGCGACGGCTGGGCCGTGATGGGCGCCTCCACCGGCGCGTTCTGCAGCGCCAAGCTCGCCCTGCAGCACCCCGACGTGTTCAAGGCCGCGGTGCCGATCGACGGCTACTGGAACCCCGACTCCCCGCTGTGGAAGGGCCACGAGCAGGAGCGGCTGGCCAACAGCCCCGACCAGCTGATCGGCCAGGGCAAGGCGGACGTGCGGATCTTCGCCACGGCGGGCGGCGCCAACGGCTACGAGATCAAGCTGGTCACCAACTGGGTCGCCAAGGCGAAGGCCCCGACCACCGTCGACTACTACGAGCAGCCCGGTGGCAAGCACCTGACCTCGGACTTCAAGAAGATGATCCCGAACACCCTGGAGTGGCTCGGCAAGAACGTCGCCGGGCCCGAGGCCGACTGATCGTCAGAAACCGCCACCGAGGCCCCGGAAACCGCTCTGACCTGCACGTCAATCGGTCATTCATTCGCCCCTGATGCACTGCTCGCACCCTGGACCCTGGACCGGAGACCTGGACCGGGGCGCCGCAACCGCGGCCCCCGCTCCGGCCAGCCTCAGCCAGTCGTGAAGAGAGCGCCATGCCCCGCCACCTGCTGCCCGTCGCACCCGCGAGCATCCCCGCCCAGGGCGGCGACCCCGTCGCCGCCGCACCGGCCGCGGTCGAGCCGATCCCGTTCGCCGGGCTCCGCCTGGTGCACGCCGCCGTCCGCCGCGACCTGGCCCGCATCCCGCAGGCCCTGCGGCTGCTGCAGCCCGAGGACACCGTCGGCGCCGAGGCGCTCAAGCGGCACTGGGACTTCGTCACCGCGATGGTCACCTGCCACCACGAGCAGCAGGACACCCGGCTGTGGCCGCTGCTGCGCCGCTTCGCGCCGGAACTGCGGCTGCTGCTCAACTGGCTGGAGTCCGACCACCACAACCTCGACCACTCCTTCACCCGGGTCACCACCCTGGTCGGCATCGCCACCCGCGACCCCGCCAGCGCCTGGCCGGTCTCCTACGCGGTCGAGGAACTCGCCGCCCGGGTCGAGACCCACCTGCGGATCGAGGAGCGCCAGCTGCTGCCCCGGATGACCGGGGTGTTCCAGTCGGGCTCGCGGATCGGCACCCTGCCCGAGCTGCTCGACCTGCTGCGCTACGCCGACGGCCCGGCCCCGTCCGACGCGCTGGTCTGGCTGCTGGAGGGCGTCGAGCCGGCCCAGGTCGACCGGCTGCTGGCCGACTGCGACGACGAGACGGTGCGGCACTGGCCGCACTGGCGCGACACCTACGCCCGCTGCACCGACCAGCTGTGGGGCCCGGCCGCACCGTGACCCGGCGGCCCGCTGAGGCTACTGCCGCTCGACCCGCCGGACCGGTCGGCCCGGGGTCCAGGTGCTGATCACCAGGCGGTCGCCGGCCACCTCGGTCAGCGTCGCCCCGGTCGGCTCCAGCCGGAAGGCGTGGTACGGGCCGGGTGGCGGCGCGGGCAGCTCCGCCTCGTACGCCGCCAGGTCGGCCGGGTCGGTCAGCTCCACCGCCCGGGCCGAGAGCTTGGCGTCCCCGTCGGCCATCGTGGCGTCCGGCCCGGGGTTGGAGTGCAGCGCGCAGCGCGGGTCGCGGCGCAGGTCGGCGGCCTTCACCGCGCCGGCCATCGAGCCCAGGAACAGGTCGGCGCCGTGGAAGTCCACCTCGGTGCCGCTGACCCGCGGCGAACCGTCCCTGCGCAGGGTGGCCAGCACGTGGTGCTTGTGCGCCTCGAACCGGGCGCGGATCCGCTCGGCGAGTTCCGGGGCCTGCTGCTCGAAGTCCTGCCAGGAGGTCATGGCCGAAGTCTAGGGAGCGGGGCTGCCGTGGTGGGGCAGCGAACCTCCCTAGACTCTCGGCCATGGTGGAGAGTGGATCCCGGACCTACATCGCCTTCCTGCGCGCGATCAACGTCGGCGGGCGGACCGTGAAGATGGAACGCCTGCGCGAGCTCTTCGCCGAGCTCGGCCTGGACGCCGTCCGGACCTACATCCAGAGCGGCAACGTCTTCTTCCGGGCCGCCGCCGACCTCGACCGGGCCGCGCTCACCCGCCGGATCGAGGCCCACCTCGAGTCCGCCCTCGGCTACCCCGTCCCCGCGATGCTCCGCACCGTCGACGAGGTCGAGGCCCTGCTCGCCCTCGACCCCTTCGCCGGCGTCGAGGTCACCCCCGAGGTCCGCCTCTGCGTGGTCTTCCTCTCCGAGCCCCTCCCCGCCGACCTCGCCCTCCCGGTGGCGTCCCCCAAGGGCGACTGGGAGATCCTCGCCGCCACCGACGGCGCCGCGTTCACGGTCATGCGCCTCAGGAACGGTCGCCTGGGCGCCAACCCCGCCACCGCCTTCCCCAAGTCCTACCGCGGTCAAGGCACTTCGCGCTTCTTCCACACCACCGCCAAGATCGCGGCGGCCGCCCGCAAGGCCTGACGCCCGGTCAGTGCGGGAAGGTGCGGGGCGGGCGCTGGCGGGGGAGGGTGTCCTGGAAGCGGCCGATGGCGGTGGCCACCTGGCCGAGCAGGAGGGTGGGTTCGAGGCGGTCCAGGTAGAGGTGGCGGGCGGCCAGGGCCTCGACGGTGGCGGAGAAGTACAGGGTCATCAGGGGGTTGATGAACAGTCGGCTGCCGCCGGTGCGTTCGGTGAACTGGACGTCGCCGAACTGGCCGCGGAGGGCGGCGGCGACGGAGCCGTGCACGATGGAGGGGTGTTCGGGGTTCTCCGCGCGGGCGTGGGCGACGGCGTCGAGGTAGTGCGCGGCCTCGGGGGAGCCCGGCGGGATGGAGAAGGCGCCGAGGTAGCCGCCGTCGCGGTCGAGGGCGGCGAGGTTCTCCAGCACCAGACTGTGGTTGACGCCGTGGTAGGCGTCGATGCCGAAGCCGAGGCAGGTGACCAGGCGCTCCGGGACCTCGGTGAGGCCGGCCACCGCGGCGAGGCTGGTCATGTCCTCCTCGGGGGTGCCGAGGCCGGCCTCGTCGCCGCGCAGCAGGATGTCGGTGCCGCCGTCGACCAGCAGGATCGCGTCGATGCCGAGCAGGTCGACCAGCGCGCGGTACGCCTGGCGCAGCGGCTGCACCCCGACCGACGGGAACGCCCAGACGGTGTCCGGCTGGCCGTTGGCGCGCAGCCAGCGGGCCAGTGAGCGCTCGGGGAAGTAGCGTTCGGCGGAGTCCACGTCGGGGGTGATCCGGGCCAGGTCGGGCGCCTGCCAGACCGCCCGGCCCAGCCCGTACAGGCTGCTGAACGAGAAGTTGGCGAGGTGCACCTCGCGGCCGGCGGCGCGCAGTGTCAGGGCGAGCGGCAGCCCCGCGTACACGTCGTAGCCGCCGCCGGCGCCGGCGACCAGGATCCGCTCGGCGGCCAACAGGCGGGTGAGCAGCGGCGGTTGCAGAAGGCTCGTCACCGGCCGGACGGTACCAGGCTCCCGGCCGCAGCGAGGGACGGATCAGGGCGGGTCAGGGGATCCGGCGGGCCGACAGTTCGCGGGCGTCGGCGAGGTCCTCGGCGGTGGGCGCGTCGTCCTGGGTGAGGCGGTGGCGCCAGTAGCCGGTGAAGTCGATGTCGGCGCGGTCGAGCCGGCCGTCGGCGAGCAGGTGGCGGCGCAACGCGCGGACGGTGCCCGCCTCGCCGCCCAGCCAGGCCCGGCCGACGCCGTCGGGCAGCTGCGCCGAACGCACCGCCGCGACCAGGAGCGACCCGGGCGCGGACACCCCGCGGTACAGCCAATGGACCGTCAACTCGCCGAAGCCGAGCAGCGGTTGCCGCTCCTCGGGCCCCGCCACCTCGACGTACGCGATTGCCCTCGCCCCGGCCGGCAGCGCCTCGACCAGGGTGCCGAGCGCGGGCAGCGCCGACTCGTCCGCGGCGAACAGCAGCCAGTCGGCGCCGTCCAGCGGGAACGGCCGGGCGAAGGCCGCGGACGGGCCGAACATCGTCAGCAGCTGGCCCGGCCGGGCCTGCGCCGCCCACGCCGCGGCCGGGCCGGGCGACTCCGGGTGCAGCACGAAGTCGACGTCCACGGTGTGCAGTTCGGCGTCGTGGGCGCGCAGCGTGAAGCTGCGCATCCACGGGCGGAGCGGCTCGGGGACGGCCTGGCACGCCCGGTACCAGCTCATCAGGTCCTGGCCGGGCGCGGGTACGGGCAGCTCGGGACGGTCCTGGCCCGGGCGCGGGAAGTACAGCTTCACCTGCTGGTCCGGCCCGTCCAGGGCGAAGCCGCCGGGCGGCAGCGCGAAGGTCACCCGCACCATCCGCGGGCTGAGCCGCTCGACGGCGGTCACGGTCAGCTGGCGGATCGGCAGGTCGGACACGGCGGCTCCCGTCGGTTGGGCGTTGCCGCACCAGCCTGCCGGGCGCCGCTCACAGCCCGCTGTCAGAACGCTGTCAGCGCCTCCGGGGCCCTCTCGGCTCGGAACAGCCTCTGGGTTGCGCGCTCAGTGCTCCAGCACGTCCCGCAGTGCCTCCGGGGTGCGGCCGATCACGGTGTAGCCGTCGTCCGCGGTGATGATCGGCCGCTGGATCAGCGCCGGGTGCTCGGCCATCGCCGCCACCCAGCGGGCCCGGTCCGCGTCGGTGCGGCCCCAGCCGCGCAGGCCGAGCTCCTTGGCCACCGCCTCGTCCAGCCGCGCCACGTCCCACGGTTCCAGGCCCAACCGGCCCAGCACCTCGTCGAGTTCGGCGGCCGTCGGCGGCTCGTCCAGGTAGCGCCGCACCGTGTACTCCACGCCCGCCGCGTCGAGTTCGCCGAGCGCCGTGCGGCACTTGCTGCACCGCGGGTTGATCCAGATCTCCATGAGCCGCGAGCCTATCCCGCACGCCCCGGGGAACTCGTCCGCACCGCCCGTCCGTTGCCGCACCGACCGGACCGCCAGCGGGGGAGCTGCCATGGACGCCTTGACGATCATCAACGGGCTGATGTCACCGGAAGGGCAGGACGACCCGTACCCGCTGTACGAACAGGCCCGCAAACTCGGCCCGGTGGCCCGCGCCGACGAGTTCCTGGTCCTGGTCACCGGCTACGAGGAGGCCGACCGGACGCTGCGCACCCCCGCGTTCGGGGTCGGCGACGCCGAGCTGCGCGCCCAGTGGGAGCCCGGCTTCACCGACCACCCGGGCCTGACCCTGCTCGCCGACTCGATGCTCCAGCGCAACGCCCCCGACCACGCGCGGATGCGCTCCCTGGTCGCCTCGGTCTTCACCTCGCGCCGGGTCGCCGCGCTGGAGCCCGCCGTCACCGCCGCCGTCGAGCGGCTGCTCGACGACCTCGCCGACCACGGCGACACCCCCGTCGACTTCCAGGACGCCTTCGCCTTCCGGCTGCCGATCGGCGTGATCTGCGAACTGCTCGGCGTCCCCGAGCGGGACCGGCACCGCTTCCGCCCGCTCGCCGCCGACCTCACCACCACCCTGGAGATCCTCACCGGCGACGAGGACCTCACCGGCGCCGACCAGGCCGCCGAGGAACTCGCCGCCTACTTCACCGAACTCGCCGCCGAACGCCGCGCCCGGCCGCAGCAGGACCTGGTCAGCGCCCTCGTCGAGGTCGCCGACGCCGACCAGCAGCGGCTCTCCGACGCCGAACTGATCGCCAACCTGGCGCTGCTGCTGGTGGCCGGTTTCGAGACCACCGGCAACCTGCTCGGCAACGGCCTCGCCCTGCTCCTCGACCACCCCGACCTCGCCGCCGACCTCCGCGACGGCACGCTGAGCCCCGGGGCGTTCACCACCGAGGTGCTGCGCTACGACTCCCCGGTGCAGCTCACCTCCCGGCTCGCCCTCGCCGACGACCTCGCCATCGGCGGACAGCAGGTACCCCGGTTCACCGGCGCCTTCCTGCTGCTCGGCGCCGCCAACCGGGACCCGCGGCGCTTCCCCGACCCCGACCGCTTCCACCCGGCCCGCGACGACGGGCCGCCGCTCAGCTTCGGCGGCGGCATCCACTACTGCCTCGGCGCCCAACTCGCCCGGCTGGAGTCCGACACCGCGCTCCCCGCGCTGCTGCGCCGGTTCCCCGCGCTCGCGCCCGCCGCGGCGCCGACCCGCCGCCAACGACTCGTCCTGCGCGGCTACCACACGCTGCCGGTCACGCTCACCGGCCGCTGACGGCGCTCCGCTGACGGGCCTCGACTGACCTGACCTGACCTGGCCTGGGTCGGTTTGGCCCCGGTCGGGTGAACGGGTCTTTGGTCCCGAACCATCGGGACCTTGGCAGGCGGGTGCCCGGGCGGGCGGGACGCGACGATGGAAGGGCGCCGTGTCCGCAGTCGGCCCGTACCCGCGGGCGGCCCCCAGCCCAGGAGGTGAGCATGACCGCGCCCGTCGTACCCGCCGACCCCGCCCGGACCCTGCAGGCCCCCCGGCGGACCGCGAAAGTCGCCGCCGCCCGCTGGGAGGCGGCGATGGGCGATGCCCTGCGCAGCCCCGGCTGGGTGCGCTGGCTGCCCGCCGCGCTGCTCGCCGTCGACCTGACGCTGGAGGTCGCCCTCCCGCAGTCGGTGGCCGCCGGGTTCCTGCTCACCGTGCTCCCCGTGGTGGTCGCCTTCAGCGCCGGCCCGTGGCCGGTCGCCGGCAGCACCGTCCTCACCGTCGTCCTGCAGGCACTGCTCGCCTGGCGGGCCGGCCACCTGCTCGAACAGCACCACGTGTGGACCTACCTGGCCACCGTCCTGGCCGGCGCGATGGGTGCCGGACTCGCCTGGCAGCGCCGCCGCCAGGCCCGCGACCTGGTCCGCCTGCGCGCGGTCGCCGACACCCTCCAGCACACCGTGCTGCGCCCCGTCCCCGCCCGCACCGGCGGCCTGCGCGCCGCCGGCCTCTACCACCCCGCCGAGACGGACGTGGCGATCGGCGGCGACCTGTACGAGGTCTGCGAGACCCGCCACGGCACCCGGATCCTGCTCGGCGACGTCCGCGGCAAGGGCCTGGACGCCGTCCGCACCGTCGCCGACGTGATCGGCGCGTTCCGGATCGCCGCCCACGAGGCGACCGAACTCGACGAGCTCGCCGACCAGTTGGACCGGCAGGTGCGCCGCGAGGCGGACGAACGCGGCGACGCCGAACTCTTCGTCACCGCCGTCCTGCTCCAGCACCGGCCCGACACCGGCAGCCTCGACCTGGTCAACCGCGGCCACCTCGCCCCGCTGCTGGTCACCCCCGGCGGCGTCCGCCCCGTGCACTGCCCCGAGCAACTCCCGCTCGGCCTCGGCCACCTCGCCACCACCGCCGAACCCCCCACCACCCTCCCCCTCCCGCCCGGCCACACCCTCCTGCTCCACACCGACGGCGTCACCGAGGCCCGCGACCACACCGGCGCCTTCTACCCCCTCGCCGCCCGCCTCACCACCCTCCCCACCACCGACCCCGACACCCTGGTCACCTTCCTCGACCACGACGTCCGCCGCCACGCCTCCCCCCTCACCGACGACCTCGCCGTCCTCGCCCTCACCCCGTCCTGAGGCCGTGGATCACCGTCGTCGGCAATGGCGCCGGGTCCCGTGTTCCTCGCCGTCGAGGGGCGCACGGGACCAGGCTCTTGACGATCCGTCAGGTCGAGCCGTTGATGACGGAGTTCTGGATGGCGCCGACGGTGAGGTGGTGCTTGGTGAGGATCTGGTCGTAGGTGCCGTTGAGGACGAGGCGGTTCACGGCCTTCATGAGGACGTCGCGGAGGGCCTGGTCGTCCTTGCGGAGGGCGATGCCGAAGGGGCGGGGCTGGATCTGGGGGCCGCCGATCTGGAAGGAGTTGCCGGCGTTGACGGTCTGGGCGGCGTACTGGGCCTTGGGGTAGTCGGTGACGTAGGCGTCGGCGGCGGTCTTGAGGTTCTCGATGGCCTCGTTGTCGGTGCCGGTCTCGATGACCTTGAGGGGCTTGCCGAGGTGGTCGCAGGCCTTGGCCTGGCGCAGGGCCAGGTCGTCGTGGGTGGTGCCCTTCTTGACGGTGACGGTGTGGCCGCAGAGGTCGTCGATGGAGGCGATGCTCTTCGGGTTGCCCTGGTGGACGGCGATGCCGATGCCGGCCATGAAGTAGTCGACGAAGTCAACGCCGGGGTTGGCCTGCTTGCCGTCCTTGTCGAGGCCCTCCTCGCGTTCGCGGGTGTCGGTGATGCCGGACATCGCGATGTCGAACTTGCGGTCGAGCAGTCCGGGCAGCACGTTGGCGAACGGGCCGACGTCCTGGAACTGGATCTTGATGCCGAGGATCTGCTCGAGCGCCTTGGCGAGGTCGGGGTCGAGGCCGTCCGGGTCGCCCTGGTCGTTGCGGAAGACCACCGGCGCTGCGGTGAAGGAGGTGCCCACCGTGAGGGTGCCGGCTTTGCGTACGGCGTCGGGCAGTTGGGCGTGCAGGTCGCCCCCGCCGTCGGATCCCCCGGATCCGCAGCCGGCGAGGAGCAGGGCGCCGCCGAGTGCGGCGGCGAGCGCGGTGCGCCCGCGGCGGGTGTTGTAGGCCATGTCGTCTCTCCCCGTGGTCGACGCGGAACGCGAACAGGCCAGGGCGGTCGGACGGTACGGCGGCATGACGGAACGGCGGCATGGCAATACCGAGGGAACCCCTCGGCCGGCCGCCGTTCCGGCTAGATCGTTCAGACTATAACCAGCATGGTCACGACAGCCGGACCCCGCCCTCGCCAACGGGCGAAAGAGCATGGGTTGAACACCAACGAATCCGGCAGACCGGGCACCGAAGTGGCTGATATCCCGTCAGTCGCCGTGCCACCGGCCCGTGGCGGTCGGGGTGGCGGGGTCAGGACGACCACTGCGGGTCCTCGTAGCGCGGCATGGTGTCCGGTGCGCCGTCCGCGCCGGTCGGCAGCGGGCTGGGCGCGGCGCCGAACGGCTCGGTGGAGCCGGGGTCCTTGACCCGGGCGGTCGCGACGAGCGTGACGTTGCCCGGGGCGCCGATCGTCAGGGTGATCCCGGTGCCGCCGGGGGTGCGGGCGCCCGCCTCGTAGCGGGAGCCGTCCGCGGTGACGGTGTAGCCCTGCGCGGTCCAGTACGCCCGGGCCTGCTCCAGCAGCCGGGGCTGCTTGGCGGCGGCGACCTTGGTCAGCACGTAGCGGCGCAGCGTCAACTGGGCGGTGCCGTCGTTCTCCCGGCTCAGGCCGTCCTCGTGCGGGGTGGCCCGGTAGGCGTCGTCGGCGTACCGCAGGGCGGGGGAGAGAGCGGTGCTGGTGCCGTCCAGCACGGTCTGCAACTCGGTCCGGGCGCGGGCGAGTTCGACCACCGGACGGTCCGCTCCGGTGGCACCGGAGCCGCTCCCGCAGCCCGTCAGCCCGGCCCCGAGCAGCAGTGCCAGGACCGCCCCCGTCGCCCGCAGCCTCATCCGCGTCGTCCTTCCCGGCCCGACCAGTACGGGTCGTCGTGGCGGGGCACGGTGTCCAGCGCCCCGTCCGGCCCCAGCGGCACCGTACTCGCCCCGCCGAACGGGTAGCCGGTGCCCACCGCGGGGACGGGCGCCACCCGGGCCAGCAGGGTGGCGTTGCCGGGGATGCCGATCCGCAACTCCACCGCGCCGGACGGGCTTTCGGCCCGCAGCACCGGCAGCACCGGGTCCGGCTCCGCGGAGACCGCCCAGCCGCGGCCGCGCCAGTACGCCTCCAACTGCCCGAGCAGCTCCGGGTACCGGTCGGCGGCGACCCGGGTCATCAGGTAGCGGCGCTTCTCCAGGTGCGCGGTGCCGTCCGGCTCCCGGGTGTACGGGTGCTCGTGCTCGACCGCCGTGTACGGGCCGTCGGCCCAGCGCAGCGGCGGGCTGATCGCGGCCGCCGCGGTGTCCAGCAGCTCGTCGATCGCGTCGCGGGCGGTGCCCAGGTCGGTCGGGGCGGGGTGCCGCGGGTCGTGCTCGTTCATCGCCGCTCCTGTCCGGACACCCGGTCGCCGTGACCGGAGACGATCATGCCCATGTTGCGCAGCGAGTGGCCGTCCCGGCCGTCGCCCTGGTTCCAGTAGTCGGAGTGCGAGGCGAAGCCCAGCGGGCCGTCCGCCACGTCGAAGCGGCGCGCGCCGAACTCGGCGCTGGCCGGGTCCTGCCCGAACCACAGCTCGTGCGGATCGCCGTGCCGGCCCAGGTGGTCGCCGAGGAACCCGCCGAGCACCGCGCCCGGCAGCCCGCCGACCAGGCCGCCGACCACCGCGCCCGTGCCGGCGCCGGTCGCCTCCCGCTGGCTCGGCAGGTGGCTGACCGGGTCGTGCTCGGCCGCGCCGACCCACACGTGCGCGGGGTCGACGCCCAACTGCGCGGCGTGCTGCGCCCCCGTCCCCGGCGAACCGACCAGGATGACGTCGTCCACCGGGATGCCGCCCGGGCGCTGCGCGGCCTGCCCGACGGTGAGCGAGCCGTACGAGTGCCCCAGCGCGGTCAGGTGCGCGGGCGGCCCCTCGTGCGCGGCGCGCAGGCCCTGCAGGAAGCCCTGGTAGGCCTCGCCGCCCTGCTTGGCCCGCGCGTCGCCCGCCACCGCGAGCGCGTCGGGGCCGAACTCCTTGGCCTGCGGGGCGTCGTAGCCCAGCCAGGCGATCGACGCGGTGGTCCGGGTGGGGTCGAGGTCGTGCGCGGTCTGCCACAGGTCGCGGGCCCGGTTGGCGTCGCCGCCGCCGAGGTTGCGCACCTCGGTGTTCAGGCCCGGCACGTACGCCACCACGTCGTCCGCGGTGTCCGGGTCGCCGTACGAGAGCGCCGCCCGGCCCTGGCCCTGGTCGCCGATCACCAGCAGGTAGGACGGCGGCTGCTTGCCCTGGTCGTCGCGCAGCCGGTCGCGGACCGCCTGGAACCCGGCCAGCTTCTTCCGGTCCTGCTCGGACGGGTCCTGACGGTTCGACAGTTCGGCGATGAGGCGGTCGAGGTGGATCCGGTTGGCCCGGTCGCGGGCGAGGGCGGGGATGCCGTCGCGGTTGCCGATCTCGGCCGGGTACTCCGTGACCAGCCGCTGCCGCTCGTCGGCGGGCAGCGACTTCCACCAGGCGTTCACCTCGGTGGGCGGGGCGTCCGGACCCGGCAGGCCCGCCCGGACCAGGTCCTCCGGCCCGCCGCCGAACGCCGAGGAGAGCGCGGTGCTCGCCAACTCCGTTGCGGCGAAGGCCGGATCGAGTCCCGCGCCGGTCCGGGCGGCGTCGGTGTGGCGGCGCAGCCGTTCGGCGGTGACCTGGTCGGCGTGGGCGGCCTCGGTCAGTGCCTCGGCGATCCGGTCGCGCAGCGCGGCGCCCTGCCGGGCGCGGTCGGGGGCGTCCGGGTCGTGCCGTTCCGCGGCGGACGGCGGCCAGGAGACGCCGCCGTCGTCGGCCACCCGGTAGCCGCCCGAGGCGGCGTCCGCGAGCGCGGCCCGGAGCTTGGCCTGGGCCAGCAGGAAGGCCTCCGCGCCCTCCCGTAACACCGGCGCGATCCGGACCAACTCCAGCTGGGCGGCGACGAGTTTCGCGCTGGAGCGGGCCAGCGACCGTTCGGCGTCGGCGGCGGCGTCGCCGCTCCAGCCGGAGCCGCGCACCCGGGCGTCCACGCCGTCGCGCCAGGTGTCGGCGTGCTCGCCGACGGCGGTGGCCAGCACCGCGTACGCGTCGGCGGCGCCGAACAGCCGGTCCGGTTCGGCGTCGCGCAGGGTGGGGACGTCGATGCTCATCGCCCGGCCGCCCCGGCGGCGGACAGCGCCCGCGCCGCCTCCTGGTCCGAGCGGCGGTAGTTGGCGGCGGTGCGCCGCAGGTTGTCGCCCTGCCGGTCCAGTTCCGCCGACAGGCCGTCCAGCAGCCGCTTCCACTCGCCGGTGCAGCCGTCCAACTCCCGTCCGGTGAGCCAGCCGCGCAGTGCGCCCGCGGCATCGTCCGACGCCCCGAGCACCCGGCCGCTCTCCCCGGGCAGCCGCTCCGCGACGCCTGCGGCGGCCTGCCCCGCCCCGTCCAACTCGTCCGGCACGACCCGGAATCCGTCGCCGCCCCCGCCTGGACCCAGCACTCGCACGCCATCCCCCACAGCTGTGTCGGACCGACCGTTTGAGCGGGCCATGCTAGCGAAGCCGGAAGCCCGCCCCGGGGCCTTTCACCACCTCCGCGCCTGACGATTCCTTTGCCGGCGCAATACCCGCCGCCTACCCGGACACTGACGCTGTGTCACTCGAACGGGGGACTGCTGTCGGCGTGGTCGGTGTCGTGGCGGGCCGGGGCGGCGCAGGAGCGAGGCGACCAGCGCCGCGGTGCCGGCCAGGGCCGCGGAGCCGCAACGCCGCCGGCGCAATACTTGCCGCCTACCCGGACACTGGCGCTGTGTCACTCGGACGGAGGACCGCTGTCGGCCCGGTCGGTGTCGTGGCGGGCGAGCCGGGTCGGTGCAGCAGCAGGGCGACCAGTACCGCGGTGACGGCCAGGGCCGCTGAGCCGCAGCGCAGCGCCAGGTGGACGCCGTCGACGAACGCGCCGTCGACCAGCGCGCCGATCCCGCCGGCCCCCTGGCTGCCGAGGGTGGATGCCGGGTGGTCGGCTCCGTGCGGGGGAAGGCCGGCGTGGTGCAGGGCGCCGGCCATCCGGTGGGTGAGGACGGCGCCGAGGACGGCGATGCCGAGGACGCCGCCGACCTCGCGCAGGGTGTTGACGGTGGCGGAGGCCATGCCGGTGCGCGCGGGCGCCACCCGGTGCAGGACGGCGACGGAGACGGGGGTGAAGGACATCCCCATGCCGAGGCCGAGGAGCACCAGGGTCCAGACGTACGCGTAGTAGTGGGCGCCGGCGCCGTAGAGCGACAGGCCGGCGAGGCCCGCCGCGCACAGCAGCATGCCCAGCACGAGGGCGAGCCGCGGACCGTGACGGCCGGTCAGGCGGCCGGCCAGCGGGGCGGCGAGGGTGATGACGGCGGTCATCGGCAGGCCGGCGTACCCGGCGTCGGTGGGGGACCAGCCGAGCACGCCCTGGAGCATCAGCGGCAGGAAGAACAGCGCGCCGAACATGCCGAAGCTGACCATCAGCCCGCTCAGCAGGGCGCCGCCGAGCACCCGGTCGCGGAACATCCGCAGCTCCACCATCGGTTCCGGCAGCCGGAGTTCGACCAGGACCAGGGCGGCGAGCAGCACCGCGGCGGCCGCCGCGCAGCCGACCACGAGCGGGTCGCCCCAGCCGCGGCCGGGGCCCTCGACCAGGGCGTACACCAGGGCGCCCAGGCCGCCCGCGGAGAGCGCCGGCCCGGCCGGGTCGATGCGGCGGGCGCGCGGCGCGATCACGGGCAGCACCCGGGCGGCCATGACCAGCGCGGCCAGCCCGACGGGAACGTTGATCCAGAACACGCTGGCCCAGCCGAAGGCGTCCACCATCGGGCCGCCGATCACCGGCCCGATCGACAGGCCGAGCGCGGAGACCCCGGACCACAGGCCGATCGCCCGGGTGCGCTCGCGCTCGTCGGTGAACACCTCGCGCAGGATGGCCAGGCTGCCGGGGGTGAGCAGCGCCGCCCCGACGCCCTGCAGCATCCGGGCGGCGACCAGCAGGCCGATGCCGTCGGCCAGCGCGGCGGCCGCCGAGCCGGCGGTGAACAGGGCGAGGCCGATCCGGAAGACCCGGGTGCGGCCGTACCGGTCGCCGAGCGCGCCGCCGGTGAGCAGCAGCGCGGCGAAGACCAGGCTGTAGCCCTCGGCGACCCACTGCAGGCCGCTGATGCCCGCGTCCAGGTCGCGGCCGATCCGGGGGAGTGCGATGTCGACGATGACGTTGTCCAGCATCGCCATGAACATGGTGACGCAGAGCGTCAGCAGTGCCTGCCACTTGCGCCGGGCGGCGACCGACCCCTCCACCGGGGCTCCTCTCGTACGGACATGCCCCTAACACCGTTAGGGGCGACTGGTCGGCCCAGAATGCCCCTAACGGTGTTAGATTGCAAGCGCGATCGTTCCCGACGGCAGGAGGAGCCACCCGGCCATGGCCGACCCCGACACCGCATCCGCCACCCCCGCACCCGCACCTGCACCTGCACTGACCAGGGACGCACTGGCCAGGGCGGCGCTGCGCGTCCTGGAGCGCGACGGCCTCGCCGGACTGTCGATGCGCAAGGTCGCCGCCGAGGTCGGGGTGAAGGCCGCCTCGCTCTACTGGCACGTCCGCAACAAGGAGGAACTGCTCGACCTGCTCAACGACGCGATCGTCGCCGACGCCGAGGCCCCGCCGCGCGAGGGCGACTGGCGCGCCCAGTACCTGGAGTACGGCCGCCGCTACCGCCGGCTGCTGCTCGACAAGCGCGACGCCGCCAAGGTGGTGGCCGGCCGGCTCGCCCCCGGACCGCACACCCTGCGGCTGCTGGAGGACCAGCTGGACCGGCTGCGCGCGGCCGGGTTCCGGGACGCCGACGCGGCGATGGCCTCCTACCTGCTCTCCGCCTACGTCCAGGGCTTCGTCCTGCAGGAGCAGTCGCCGCTCTCCGCCGCCGAGGCGGCGGGCGCCAGCCGCGGCGAGGCCGCCCGCGCCGCCGGCCAGGGCCTGCGCGCGCTCCCGCCGGACGCCTTCCCCAACCTGGTCGCGCTCGCCGAGGACCTCACCGACCCGGACATGGACACCCGCTTCGAGTTCGGCCTGCACCGCATCGCGGACGGCCTCGCGGCCCTGCTCCCGGACGGAAGTTGACGGCCGGTCAGGAACGGGCGCGCCGCCAGCCGCCCGGGTGCGGGCGGTAGGGCGCCCGACGGGAACGGAGGCGACGTCCGGCCGGAACGACGCGGGCCCCGCCGCCTCCCTGCGGAGCGCGACGGGGCCCGGGTCACCGACGGGTCGTCAGCAGCGGCCGACCAGCTCGCAGTCCTCCCAGCGGGTCCCGCCCTCGACGGCCGACGGGGCGTCGGCGGCGGCCTGGTCACCGGTGGCGGCGGGGGCGTTCAGCGACTTCGGGGCCTTGAGCGCCGGGGCGGCCGGGGCGCTCGGGGCGGCGGTCGCGGCCGGGCCGGTGGCGAGGCGGACGGCGATGGCGTCGATGATCGGACGCGGGCTGGTGCCGGCGAAGTTGCTGACCATCACCGCGAAGACCAGCTTGCGGCCGTCCGGGGCGGTGGCGTAGCCGACCAGGTTGTCGACGCCGCTCATCGAGCCGCTCTTGGCGTGCACGTTGTTCTCGGCCTTGGTGCCGCGCATCCGGGCGGCCAGCGTGCCGCCGGTCATCCGGTCCGGGTTGCCCGCCACCGGCAGCGCGTTGTACCAGGCGCTGAACCACGGCTTGTCCTGGGCGAGCTTGAGCAGGCCGGCCATCTTCGCCGGGGTGATCAGGTCGTAGCGGGACAGGCCGGAGCCGTCGACCTGCCGCCCGCCCGGGCTCTCCAGGCCGTTGGCCTTCAGGAAGCCCTTGATCTGGGCGATGCCGGTCGACCAGTCGCCCCGGCCGCCCTTGGCCTTGCCGATCTCCTTGGTCAGGTGCTCGGCGATGCCGTTGTTGCTGAGCTTCAGCATCGGGACGATCAGCTCGCCGAGCGTCTTCGAGTCGTGCGACACCAGCGGCTGCGAGGTCTCCGAGCCGGTCGCGGACTGCACCCCGCGCACCACCTTCACCCCGTGCCGGGCCAGCGCGCCCGCGAACACCTTGCCGGCGTACGTCGCCGGGTCCTCCACCGTCACCCAGAAGGTGGCCGGGGCGGCGCCCGCCGCGATGCTGCCGGACAGCGCCAACTCGTTTTCCCCGCGCCGCCGTTCGACATCGGCGCTGGTGCCGCTGCCGGCCGCGCCGGTGGCGACGGTCCCGGTGAACTTCATCGGCGCCTCGGCGGGCACCAGCGCGACCTTGGCGTTCTCGCCCGCCGCCCCCGGAGTGACCGTCACCTGCACGGTGTCCATGGTGTACTCGGCGTCGCCGGCCACCGTCAGCCCGGATATCTGCGGGCTGTACGAGTACTGCTCGTCGTCCCACGCCCAGCCCGGCCCCAGCGGCGTCCGGTCGTACCGGCTGCCGTCCGCGAGCACCCGCCCGGTCACCGTGGTGACCCCGGACGCGGCCACCTTCGCCGCCAGGTCGTCCAGGTCCTGCACCAGCAGGCTCGGGTCGCCGCCACCGCGCAGCACCAGGTCGCCCACCAGCGTCCCGCCGTACGTGGTGCCGGTGCTGCGCACCTCGGTGCTGAACCGGTAGTCCGTGCCCAGCAGTTCGAGCGCCGCGGTGGAGGTCACCGTCTTCATCGTGGACGCCGGGGTGAGCAGCGCCCCGGGCTGCCGCGCGTACAGCACCTGCCCGCTCTGGGCGTCCAGGACCTCGACGCCCGCCTGGGCGTTGGCCAGTCGGGCGTCCCCCAGCAGGGCGTCGAGGTCCGCCGTCAGCGCGGCGTCCACCGGCGGCGGGTTGTCCGCCTGCGCGGAACCGGCCAGCAGGGAGACGGCGATCACGGCGGCCGCCAGCGGCAGGCCGCGGCGGTAGAGGCGTGCGGGCACAGGTGCTCCAGGGTTCGGGTGCGGCGAGGGCGCGCGACCTCACCCCACGCCCCCGTTTGGCCTGTACATTACCATCTGACGCACCGTCAGTTGATCTTCGTTTCCGGGCAGCCGTCCCACTCCGATGACGCCGCAGCGCCCGGCAGGGTTGCATCCGTCCACGAAGAACTCGCGCGTCAGTCCGTCCGAGCCGCGCGGAAGGCCCGGCGGTACGCGGCCGGGGTGGTGCGCAGCGCCTCGTGGAAGCGGCGGCGGAGGTTGACCGCGGAGGAGAGGCCGACCCGGTGGGCGATGGCCTCCACGGGGAGGTCGGTCTCCTCCAACAGGGCACGGGTGGCGGCGATCCGCCGGTCCAGCAGCCAGCGCCCGGGGCTGATGCCCAGTTGCTCGGTGAAGCGCCGGTTCAGCGTCCGGGCCGAGACCCGCGCACGGAGCGCCATCTCCTCGACGCTGACCGGCTGGTCGAGCCGCTCGCCCAGCCACTGCAGCAGCGGCGCCAGGGAGTCGGCGACCGGCCCGGAGGTGGGCAGTTCGGCGTACTGCAACTGGCAGCCCTCCCGGTGCGGCGGCATCACCAACTGCCGGGCGACCCGCAGTGCGTACGCCGAGCCCTGGTCGGCGCTGACCAGGTGCAGGCAGAGGTCCAGCGCGGCCGCCGAACCGGCGCTGGTGGCGACGTCCCCGTGGTGCACGTACAGCACCGCCGGATCGACCCGGACCCGGGGGAAGCCGGAGGCCAGCGCGGCCGCCCACGCCCAGTGCGTGGCGGCCCGCCGATCGTCCAACAGCCCGGCGGCGGCCGGTACCCAGGCGCCCGTGCAGAGCCCGACGATCCGCGCCCCGCGCCCGTGCGCGCGGCGGACCGCGGCCACCACCTCCGGCGAGACGTCCTTCTCCCACCCGGGCACCACCACCGTGTCCGCCCGCTCCAGCGCCTCCAGACCCGCCGTCACCAGCACCTCGTAGCCGGCCCGGGTACGCACCGGGCCCGGCTGCTCGACGCACACCTCGAACGCGTACCGCGCCGGGATCGCCGGTCCGTGGTCGCCGAACACCTCGCTCGCGCAGGCGAGCAGGAAGGCCGACTGCGGCGCCCCCACCAGTGCCACCACCCGGTGCGGCGATGCGGACGGCAATGCGGACTTCGGCAGCGGACGGGTCGTCATGGCGGGAAAGTACCTCCTCGCGTCATTCACGACACTGGGACGGCGGATTGGTCCATACCAGTATCGGCCGGGTGACCACCGCACCGACCGCTCCCCGCCCGACGGCCTCCCCAGTTCGTCTGTGGGACCGCCAGTTCACCCTCTTCTTCACCGCCCGCACCGTCTCGCTGTTCGGCGACGCGATGATGCCGGTGGCCGCCGCGCTCGCCGTCGGCGCGCTCTACGGCGTCTCCGGGGTCGGCCTCGTCCTCGGCACCTGGACCGGCACCTTCGTCCTCCTGGTGCTCGTCGGCGGGGTGCTCGCCGACCGGTTCGGCGCCCGCCGGATGATGGTCGGCGCGGACCTCGTCCGGGTGCTCACCCAGGGCGTCCTGGCCGCCGCGTTCCTCGCCGGACCGCCGCCGCTGTGGCTGCTGCTCGCCATGGCCTCGCTGGCCGGCGCGGCCGTCGCGATGTTCCTGCCCGGGGTCAACGGCATGGTCCCGCTGGTCACCCGCGACCCCCAGCGCGCCAACGCCACCCTCAAGGTCGCCGACGCCCTCGCCCAACTCCTCGGCCCGGCCCTGGCCGGCCTGCTGATCACCCTGGCCGCGGCCGGCACCGTGTACGCCGTCGACGCCGCCACCTTCCTGCTCAGCGCGCTCTGCCTGGCGCTGCTGCGGCTCTCCGACTCCCGCGCCACCGGCGGAAGTTCACTGCGGCGCGAACTGCGGCAGGGCTGGCACGAGTTCCGCGCCCGGGCCTGGATGTGGTCGGTCATCCTGATCTGGATCGGCTTCGGGATGCTGGTCTTCGGCCCGCTCGTCCCGCTCGGCTCCGCCGTGATCGGCAGCCGCCTCGGCCCGGACGCGTACGGCCTGGCGGTCTCCTCCCTCGGCCTCGGCACCGTCCTCGGCGGCGTCCTGGCCCTCCGCGTCCGCCCGTCCCGCCCGCTCGCCGCGGGCGCCGCAGCGATGGCCCTCTACACCGCCCTCCCGCTCTCCGCCGCCCTCGCCCACGGCCTCCCCGCCCTCCTCGCCGGCCACCTGCTCGGCGGCGCGGGCCTCGCCTTCTGGTCCGTCATGTGGGCCACCACCGTCCAGACCCACACCCCGCCCGCCGTCCTCAACCGGGTCTCCGCCTATGAACTCGCCGGCTCCATCGCCGGCATCACCCTCGGCCAACTCCTCGTCGGCCCCGCCACCGCCCTCGCCTCCCCCCGCCACCTGCTTCTGCTCTCCACCGCCGCCGCCCTCACCGGCAGCGCCGCCCTGCTCGCCGTCCCCGCGATCCGCACCCTGCGCCGCACGGCGAGGCCGTCGTGAGGTCCCCGGTCCGGCCCTCCTTGACGCGGAAGTAAAACGCCTGTTTGAGTTTCCCCATGGCGACAGAACGCACCGACCAGCGCCGCGAGGCCGGCCAGCGCACCCGGGACGGCCTGCTGGCGGCTGCCCTGGAGCTGCTGGCGCAGCGCGGCCGGGACGGCGTGACGCTGCGTGAGATCACCGAGCGGGCCGGGGCGAACGTGGCCGCGGTGAGCTACCACTTCGGCTCGCTGAAGGTCCTGTGCGACGCGGCGGTCGAGTACGCGCTGGAGCGGTACCTGGACGCGCAGATCCGGGCCCTCGCCCCGCTCGACTCCGACGCGACGCTCACCGAGCTGGCCGCCGCCTTCGCGGGCCCGATGGTGCGGGCGATCTCGGCCGGCGGCCACGAGCTGGCCGTCATCCGGACCGTGGCGCGGGTCGGGATCGACCCGCCGGAGGGCTGGCAGCGGCTGGCCGGCAAGTTCGACCGGACCCGCCGGGAGGCCGTCGGGGTGCTCGCGGCCCGCCTGCCCGGGGTCGGCGAGGAGGAACTGGTCTTCCGCACCCGCTGCGCGGCAGGCCTGCTGAACTGGCTCGCCCTGGCGCCGATCGGCACCGAGCTGGCCGCCCTCCCGGTGGCGGAGGTCGAGCGGGTGCTCGTCCCGGTGGTGGCGGGCGCGCTCCGCGGCGTCGCGGACTGACCCGTCGCGGGCTTGGCTTGGCACGGGCCTGACCTGGCACGGGCCGCGAAAGTCAAACGATCGCTTGACAAGCACCGAGTCGCGCGCACAATTTAAAGCAAGCGTTTGATTTCCTTTGCGGGAGTTCGCAGGAAGGGGAGAGTGCGATGACCACCGATGCGGAGGCCCTGGTGCGGGCGGCCTACCGGGCGGCCGAGGGCGACGTGCTGGACGTCCAGGGGTTCATGGACCTGTTCACCGAGGACGGCGTGTTCGACAACGTGGTCGCGGGGGAGACCTACCGCGGCGAGCACCTGGGCGACCTGGTCGCCTTCATGGGCGCCCTCGCGCCGGACGTCCACCGCGAGCTCCACCGGGTCCACGTCATGGGCGACGTGGTCGCCGTCGAGCTGACCATCGAGGGCACCTTCACCGGGCCGTTCGAGACACCGGCCGGGGTGGTCCGGCCCACCGGCGCCCGGCTGAGCATCCCGACCGCCGACTTCTGGTACGTCGAGAACGGCCGGATCAAGGAGTTCAACTGCTACGTCGGCCTCAGCGTGATGCTCGCCCAACTGGGCGTCCAGCCGGACTTCGCCGCCGCCGTGGCGGCCGAGCCGGCGGCGGCGAAGAGTCCGTCATGACCGGATCCCCCGCCGACCTGATGCGCGTCAACCTCCTCGACGTCTTCAACGAACCCGATCGGGACCGCCGGGCGGCGGCCATCGCCGAGCACTACGCCGAGGACGTGGTCTGGCACGAACCGGACCGCATCAATCGGGGCCGGGCCGAACTCGCCCGCCGCGCCGAGGAGGTCCGCGCGGAGAACCCGGATTGGGTCTTCCACCCGGACGGACCGGCCGCGGAGCTCGACGACCTCGGCCACCTCGGCTTCCACTACGGCCCGCCCGGGCAGCCGCCCCTGATCGGCGGGATGGACATCGCCCGGGTCGAGAACGGCCGCATCGCCGAGCTCTACACGATCATCACGAAGACCCCCTGAGGCCGCGGCGCGCGGTCGCCGACGGGCGCGACGGCGTACGGGACTGACCGACCGTCAGGACCACCGCCGCCGTCGCCGCGGCCGCACCCACCGCGACCACGGCCGGCCAGCCGGCCCGCGCCCACGCCAGCGAGCCGGCCACCGAGCCGACGGCGATGCCGGCGAAGCGCAGGGTGAAGTAACAGGTGTTCAGGCGGTTGTGCGCACTCCGGTCCAGGGTGAACAGGGCGCTCTGGCACGCCACTTGGTTGCCCCAGGTGGCCACGTCCAGCGCCACCGTGCCCGCGACCAGCCAGCCGAGGGAGCCGCCGCCCGGCAGCAGCAACGCCCACCCCGCGAGCACCGCCGCCACCAGCGCGGCCGGTCCGCGTCGGGCGCCCAACCGATCCGCGAGCCGTCCCGCCGCCGGCGAGAGCAGTGCGCTCACCGCCGCGACCAGCCCGAACAGGCCCACCGCGGTGGAGCCGAAGCGGTAGTGCCGGTCGAGCAGCAGGGTCAGCGCCGTCCAGAAGGTGCCGAAGGAGACGCCGACCAGGGCGCCGGACGCGGTCACCCGCCGGACCAGCGGATCGGCCGCGAACAGCCGGGGCAGCGAGGCCAGCGCGGCGCGGTAGCGGACCGTCCCGACCGGCGGGAGGGCCGGCAGCGCCCGTCGCAGCACCAGCGTCAGCAGGAGTGTGAGCGCGCAGGAGCACCAGAACACCGCACGCCACCCGGCGGCCGAGGCCAGCGCCCCCGCGTACGTCCGGGCGCCCAGCACCCCGACCAGCAGTCCGGCCTGGACGACGCCCACGGTCCGCCCCGCCGCCCGTTCGCCGGCCAGCGCCACGGCGAGCGGTGCGACCAACTGCGGCACCGGGGAGACCAGGCCCAGCACGAACCCGGCAGCGGCCAGCCAGGCCGTCCCGGGAGCCAGCGCGCAGCCGGCCAGCGCCACCGAGGCGGCCGCGCCGAGCGCGCACACGAGCCGCCGCCGGTCGACGCAGTCGCCGGCCGGGACGAGCAGCGCGATCCCGACGGCGAAGCCGAGCTGGGTGGCGGTGGGGACGGCGCCCAGCAGGGCGGGGGTGCGGTGCAGGTCCCGGGCGGCGGCGCCGAGCAGCGGCTGGCTCAGGTAGACGTTCGCGCCGGTGACCGCCGAGGCGGCGGCGAGCAGTGCGGTCGGCACGGCCCGAGCCCGGGCCCGGGCCCGGGCCCGGTTCTGGGGCCGGTTCTGGACTCGGTTCTGAGCGCGGGCAGCGTGGGGGAGAGCGGAGTCGATCACGTCAGGCCACGCTAGGCAGACCGCTTCTGGCATGCTGTCGCGGGAACGCCCGAGACTGTCGAGAGTGCGCCAATGCATGGCAAGAGCGAGGACCGCGAGGACTACCAGCACGTCCCGAGGCCGCTGGCCGCGATGGCGCGCGACCTCCCGGACGGTCACCACATCCCGCCGCACCGGCACCGCCGCGCCCAGCTGATCTACGGCACCAGCGGGGTCATCACGGTGGTCACCGACCGGGGCAGCTGGGTGGTCCCCGCGACCCGCGGCGTCTGGGTGCCGCCGCGGACCGAGCACGCGATGACCTGCACCGGTCGGGTCCGGATGCGCACCCTCTACGTCGAACCGCGGGCCGCGCCCAATCCGCCCGGCGAACCCACCGTCGTCTCGGTCTCCCCGCTGCTGCGCGAACTGATCGAGGCCGCCACCCGCGTCCCCCTGGAGTACGACCCGGACGGGCGGGACGGGCGGCTGATGGACCTGCTGCTGCTCGAACTGGAGCCGCATCCGGTGCCCGCCCTGCACCTGCCCGTCCCCACCGACCCGGACCTGGAGCGGCTCTGCGCCGCCATCCGGGCCGACCCGGGCGCGGAGTGGAGCACCGCCGCCGCCGCGGCCCACACCCACCTCAGCGCGCGCACCCTGCAGCGCCGCTTCCCCCGGGCGACCGGCATGACGCTCGCCCTCTGGGTGCAGCAGGCCCGCCTGCTGCACGCGGTGATCCTGCTCGCCCGCGCCACCCCGGTCAGCTCCGTCGCCGCCGACCTCGGCTACGCGACGCCGAGCGCGTTCAGCGCGATGTTCCGTCGCACCCTCGGTGTCACGCCCAGCGGCTACTTCGGCTGACCGCGGTCGGGTCGCCCGGCTCAGGCGGTGGCGAGCGAGACCTCGGTCGACTTGATCAGCGCCACCACCGGGGCGCCCTCGGCGAGTCGGAGGTCGGCACAGGCGTCGGCGGTGATCGCCGCGGTCAGCTCGCCGCCGTCGACGATGACCTTGACGCCGGCCATCGCGGCGCCGGTGGAGACCGCGGTGACGGTGCCCGGAAGCTGGTTGCGGATGCTCAGACCGTCCACCGGCCCGGTCGCGAGGGCGACCTCGGTGGACTTCACCAGTGCCCGGACGGCGCTGCCCTCGTGCAGCCCGAGGTCCTTGACCGCGTCCCGGGTGATCGCCGCGGTCAGCTCGCGGCCGCCGTCCAGCCGGACCTTCACGGTCGCCGTGACCTCGCCCTCGGTCACCGAGGTGACGGTGCCGGACAGCTGGTTGCGGATGCTCAGGCTCATGACGCACACCTCGGGTCTCCGGCCGTCGGACGCTGCGACGGCGTTCGGTCGTGGGGGTTCGGTCCGTGGGGTTCGGTCGTGCCTCCACCGTAGCCGGGCAGGACCGCAGGTCACAGCCATCGGCGCGCCGCCGGGCAGCCGCCAGGCCGGAGCGGTGACTCCCTTCGGGCGGGTGTGACACCTGCATCAGAGCACCGGCACTCGGCCCCCTCAACCGGGGCGAAAGCCGTCACACGGCCATGCTCCGGTGGGGCGGGCCTGCTCGTGCATTCCCCGTTCAGCCTGGGACGCGGCGTGACCGGGCACCCGGAACTCGCCCACACGGCAACCGAGTTCACCCGCCTGCTCGCCACCTTCGTCAACGGCGCGCACCGCTCGCTCCTTCATCTCCACGATGTCCGTCCTTCATCGGGCCGATCGGACCGCGACGCCTGAGAGGGTCACGTTCGTGCCCGGCGGGCCATGACGTGCTCGCGTCGCGACACGACGAGGGGTACGGTCATGCGCGGTCCACGAAGGTACGTCAGTCTTCTCGTTTCCGCCGTGATGACGGCTTCGTTAGCCGTGGCCGGCGCAGCGTACGGTGCCACCGCATCCCCTGCCCCGCATCGGGACCCGGTGCGGCACGAGCCGAAAGCGCTGTACGCCAGCCCGTTGAAGCACCCCGATCTGAAGCTGCCCGGTGGCGCGACCCGGGCGGCCGATCCGGCGCCGGCAGCGGTCAGTGAGCTGGTGGGCGCCCGGACGGCGAACTCGTCCACCTGGCGGAACTCCGACGGCTCGATCTCGGTACGCCAGTACCTGGGACCGCAGTACTACCGGACCGGGTCGGGCTGGCAGCCGATCAGCACCGAGCTGAAGGACGTGCCGGACAAGCCGGGTTGGTGGACCTCGTCGGCCAACAGCTGGCAGGCGTCGTTCGGGCCGGCCGATGCCGCCGACGGCTTCGAGCAGCTCACGATCGGCTCGGCGAGGATCGGCTTCACCCCGCTGGGGATCGCCCACCAGTCCTCGCCGGCACCGCGGGTGACGGACTCCACCGCCACCTACGCCGACCTGTGGCCCCACGCCGACCTGCGGGACCAGGTGTCGGCGACATCGGTGAAGGAAGACATCGTGCTGTCCGCGCCGACCGCCCCGGCCGGCTACGCGTTCCGGCTGACCGGCGCCACCGCGCGGGTGAACGACGCGGGCGGCGCGGACGTGCTGGCCGACGGGCACGTGGTGGGCGTCATCCCGCCGGTCACGGTCAGCACCCACACCCCAGGCCTGGCCGCGGGCGCCGACGCCCGGCTCACCGTCACCGGCGACGTGATCCACGTGTCGGTGTCGCCGTCCTGGCTGGCCGGCCTGCCGGCGTCCGCGTTCCCGGTGGTGATCGACCCGACGTTCAGCGGCACGAACTCCCAGACGAAGATGGTCAGCGTCGGCGACCGGGGCGGGGCGCTCACCGGGCAGCTGCAGATGGGCACGGACTCCAACGGCCAGGTGTGGCGGGACGCGTTCTTCGTGCCCGCTCCCACCCTGCCGGCGCCCGTCGTGGGCGCGGGACCGTGGCAGCTCTCCACCCAGGGCATGATCTCCCACTGCAACGGCCCGTGCGGGATCCAGGGGCTGCGGGTGACCGGGCTGTCCACCGCGCCCAACGGCTCGCCGAGCTACGCCGACATCGCGGCCGGCCAGTTGATCAAGGCCGACTCGTCCCCCGACGGCGTCGGTCTGGTGTCGGGCGGGGGCAGCGCCGAGAACAACGCCGCGCTGCACCAGTACATGGCCTCCCGGACGGACGGCTGGTGGTTCGGGGTCCAGGCGAGCTCGGTGGTGATGGCGGGCGACCCGCTGGCCACCTTCGACCCGGCCAACACCTACGCCAGCTTCTACTACATCGAGCAGCCGCCGCCCACGACGATCACGGCACCCGCCAACGGCAGCGTCCTGTCGACCACCACCCCGACGCTCTCCGCGGCGCCGGTGACCGGTGAGGCGCCGTCAGGGTCCCCGTGGGCGCCGATCTACGACTTCCGGATCTCGACGTCCCCGGACGGCAGCGGCACGGTCATCGACTCCAGCTGGCTGGACGATCCGACCTGGACGGTGCCGCCGGGCAGTCTGCACGACGGTGTCACGTACTGGGCGACCGTCCGCGACGCCATCACCCAGCAGTGGTACACCTCCGACCCGAGCTACGTGCCGCCCGTCGCGCCGCGGGCGCCGGTCGGCTTCCAGATCAAGCAGCGACTCGACTCCGGCGGGCCGTCGCCGGTCGACACCGTCGGTTCGCCGCCGCAGGGCACGACCGTGCCCGGCCAGGGCGCACCGAGCATCGGCCTGTCCGCGGGCAGCGAGACCGTCAACATGGTCACCGGCAACCTCTCGGTGATCCAGACCCTGCACAGCCTGGCCACCGCGTCCGGGAACGCGGGACCCGCGCTGGAGTACAACTCCACCACCGCCTCGCTGGCCAAGGGCGGCAACTACGGGCTCACCGGCCAGTACTTCCCGGACACCGGCGGCAGCCACGCCTTCAGCGGGGCGCCGCTCGGGCAGCGCACCGACTCCGGCGTCAACGCGACCTGGAGTTCTGACGTCCCGCCGGTGGGCGGGCTGGAGCTCGGGAAGCCGTTCCTCGTCCGCTGGACGGGTGCGCTGACCCTGCCGGCGGGCCACTGGGTGCTGGGCGGCCTGACCGGCGGCGGGATGCGCGTCTACCTGAACGGCGGCGCCACGCCGGTCTATGACGACTGGTCAGGGGCGGCTACCGGGAACGGCGCGAGCTTCGGCTCCGCCTCGGTGGCCGGCGGGCAGCAGTACACCGTCGAGGTCGACTACTGGGAGAACTTCGCCCGCGGCCGCCAGGTGCAGCTGTGGGCGAAGGACACCGACATCACCGACCCGGGCGTGCAGTCCGCGTTCACCGTCCCCAGCAACTGGCTCACCCCGGCCGCCACGGGCCTGCCCCCGGGCTGGCGGCTGACCGCGGCCCCGGGCAGCGCCGGCTGGACGCGGGCCGACGACCAGGGCAGCCAGGTGGTGCTGACGGCGACCAGCGGCGACACCGCGACGTTCACCAGGACCGCCGGCGGCGGGTACCAGTCGCCGCCCGGCAGCAACGACTTCCTCGGCGTGAACGGCGACGGCCGGCTCCAACTGTCCACCAGCGGCGCCATCTACACCTTCAACCCCGACGGCTCCCTGGCGTCGATGACCACGGCGACCGACGACCGGCACCCCGCCTCGCTGCAGTACACCTACAGCGGCACCCCCGCGGTGCTGACCGCGATCACCGACCCGGTCTCCGCGCGCACCATCCACCTCTTCTACGGCGGCGACCCCGTCTGCACCAACTCCGGCATCGTCGTGGGCATGCTGTGCCGGATCTCCTACTGGGACGGAACCATCGCCACGTTCTCCTACAACAGCGGCGGCCAGCTGTCGTTCGTGTGGGCCCCGGGGCTGGTGCTGACCCAGTTCGGCTACGACAGCGACAACCGGCTGAACTCCCTCCGCGACCCGCTGAACAGCGAGTTCACCACCTACGCCTCGTACGACGGCGAGGGCCCGTGGGAACCCCAGAACTGCCAGGGCCCGCCCGGTCAGGGCTGCCAGCTGGACACCACGTTCAGCTATGACGCCCAGGGCCGCGTCGCGTCCGTCACCCAGCCGGTGGTGACCCCCAGTCAGCTCGGGATCACCGGCGGCGCGCCCCAACCGGTGCGCACCTACAGCTACGCCGCCGGCAGCACCCGGATGGCGATCGCCGGCTTCAGCCCGTCCGCCGGCTACGCGAAGCAGTACCTCTACGACAGCCAGGGCCGCATCACCAAGCACCTCGACTCCGGCAACCACGCTGAGAACACCGCCTTCGACGGCGCCGACCGGCCCGTGGCCAGCATCGACGCGGGCGGCAAGCAGGTCAGCCTGGTCTACGACTCCAACGGCAACATCGTCGACCGGTACGGCCCGGCCCCCGCGGCGTGCTACGGCGGCGCCTGGCCGGCCGGTACCGGTTCGCCGGGGACGCCGTTCGTCGGCTACCTCCCGGTCGCCAACCCGCCGCTCACCTCCGGCTGCCTGACCAACGTGCCGCACACCCACATGGCCTACGACGAGGGGGTCACCGGCCTGGCCGCGACCTACTGGTCCAACGGCCAACTCGCCGGCGCGGCCGCGCTGCACGGCACCGGCGCCGGCGGGACCGAACCCACCGCGTTCTGCGGGACGAGCGGCGGCGTGCTCTGCACCCAGTGGACCGCCGGCACGGCGCCCGTCACCGTCGACTCCGCGAGCAACTGGGGCCTGCGGCTGACCGGCCGGATCACCCTCGGCACGGCGCAGGCCTACGACTTCAAGGTCAAGGACAGCCAGCCCGTCAGGCTGACCATCGACGGGGTCCTCGTCGTGCAGGACAATCCGGCGAGCCACCCCGGGTACACGCCGGGCCAGGTCAACTCCGCGGTCGGGACCGCGACGCTCACGGCAGGGACCCACTTCATCGCGGTCGACTTCACCGGAAACGCCGGCCAGCTCAGCGAGTTCGGCGTGTTCTACGGCGCGCACGGCGCGACCACACTGCCGGTCGTCCCCGACTCGGTGCTGAGCCCGAACTACGGCATGCTCACCAGCTCCACCGACCCGGACGGCAAGGTCGTGCGGACCCAGTACGCGGACGGTGTCGTCGGGCCCGAACTCGGCCTGCCCACCGCGCTGACCAGCGACCCGAACGGGCTGGCGCTGACCACCCGGACCACGTACGAAGCACCCGGGTCGGGCTTCCTGCGCCGCACCTCGACCACGCTGCCGTCCGGCGCGAGCACCACCTACGCCTACTACGGCGGCACCGACGGCCCCCTCGCCGCGGCCTGCGGCGTGGCCGCCGGCACCCCGCAGGGCGGACTGCTGCAGAGCGTGACCGACCCCGCGCCCGGCGGGAGCGGACAGCCCCGGGCCCGCCAGTTCGTCTACACGGCCGGCGGGCTCCAGGCGGGCGTGCGCACCGGACCGGCCAACGCCATCGCGAGCCAGCCCTGGCAGTGCACGGCCTACGACAGCCGCGGCCGGACCACCAGCCAGACCTGGCCCGGCCCGGGCGGCACCACCGCACGGACCGTCAGCTACAGCTACGGCACCTTCCTCAACCCGCTGGTCTCCTCGGTGAGCGACTCCGTCGCGCCCGGCGGCCCGATCACCGTCGTGCCGGACTTCCTCGGACGCACCATCAGCTACACCGACGGTCAGGGGAAGACCACCAGGACCACCTACGACCAGGCCGGCCGGGTGACCAGCACGGCCAGCCCCGCGGGCACGCTGACCGTGAGCTACGACGCCAACAGCAGCCTGCTGTCCGGCGTCGCGCTGAACGGGACCACGCTGGCCACCCCCGGCTACGACGTCGCCGGGCGGGTGACCAGCGTCGCCTACGCCAACAGCACCACCGCGACGATCGGCTTCGACACCCTCGGCCACGAGAACAGCCTGGTCTTCAAGACCCCCACCGGCACGATGGTCGCCGGGGACCAGGCCACCATGTCACCGGCGGGCCGCTACACCAGCGAGCTGATGGACATCAACGGCAGCTCGCTGACCAACCCCAACCCGGCCGGATCCGGCGCGACGGACTACAGCTACGACGGCGCGGGCCGCCTGACCCGCGCCTACCTGGCGACGGGGGCCGTGGCCGACTACGGCTACGCGGCCAACCCGGCCGCCGACGGCTGCTCGGCACCCGGCGCCGGCGCGGACACCAACCGCACCCGGGTCACCGTCACCCCGGCCGCCGCGGCCGCGCAGACGACCGACTACTGCTACAACGGGGCCGAACAGCTCACCGGCACCCTCGCCAACGGCACGGCAGGACCGGGCGCCTACGCCTACGACCCGCACGGCAACCAGACCAACGACGGCACCACGACACTCACCTGGGACGCCGCCGACCGGGTCGCCACCACCACCCCGGCGAGCGGCTCCGCGACCACCTACCGCTACGACGCGCTCGACCGCGTCATCACCCGGCAGACCGGCGGCACCACCACCGGCTACTGGTACGCCGGCCTCGCCGACTCACCCGGCGGCACCGTCGACGCCCTCGGGAACGTCACCTCGGGCTTCTTCTCGCTGCCCGGCGGGGTCTCCGTCACGGCCACCGCGAGCGCCACCACCTGGTCCTACCCGGACCTGCGCGGCAACTTCATCACCACCGCGGACAGTTCGGGCACCCGCACGAGCGGCCCCGTCCTGTACGACCCGTGGGGCCAGACGATCGGCGGCGGCCCGGCCCTCGCCAACACCCCGGGCGGCGGCAGCCTCGGCGCCTACGGGGCGGCGGGGAAGGTCACCGACACCGCGAGCGACATCATCATCATGGGTGCCCGCGCCCTCAACCCGGCCGAGGGCCGCTTCCTCTCGGTCGACCCGATCCAGGGCGGCTGCGCCAACGCCTACGTCTACGGCTTCGGCGACCCCCTGAACAGCAGCGACCTCAGCGGCCAGGGCGGATGCGACGGCACCGGCCCCGTCACGGGCATGCCCGCTCCCGGCTACCACTGCTCGGGCGGCATCTGCAGGTACACCTTCAGCCCCCAACAGACCTCCCAGATCGCCGCGTTCGTGTCGCAGAACTCCAACAGCCTCGCCTCGATGACCGCCACCCTCTCCGGCCTCATCTGCAGCAAGGTCCCCAACCCCGCAGCCATGATCGCCTGCGCCGGAGCAGTCGCGATCATGATCTCCACGACCCAGGACGAACTCATCCAGGTCGCCAACCTCGAACAGAGCCGCCCCGGAGGCGAACTCCAGGTCAGCTGGCACGGCATCGGCGACGTCCCGAACCCGTTCTGGCCGGCCGAGACCACGTACACCGGCGTCAAGATGGTCCCCTGCAAGCAATAGCGACCACGCCCGCACGGGGCGCAGGCTCACCCGAGCCTGCGCCCCGTGCGCGCGTCAGCAGGCGTTCAGCCGGTGTACGGCGCGGCGACGTCCAGCACCCAGGTGACGCCGAAGCGGTCGGTGAGCATGCCGTACAGCGGCGCCCACTGCGCGGGCTCCAGGGGGCTGACGATGGTCGAGCCCGCGGCGAGCCTGCCCCAGAGGGCGCTGATCTCCTCGGCGTCGTCCCCGCGCACCGAGACGAAGAACGGGTTCTCGCCCTGGTTCCAGGGCAGCTGCGAGGGCACGTCGTAGGCCATGACGTGGAAGCCGTCCTGGCCGACCACCTCGCCCCACATCACCCAGTCCGCCTCGCTCTCGTTCCGTACGGCGCCCGCGTCCTTGTAGGTGACCGCGACGGTGCGCCCGCCGAAGACGGACTGGTAGAAGTCCAACGCCTCCCGTGCGGTGCCCCGGAGGTTCAGGTGGGTGGTGGTCGTGACGGACATGATGCGTTCCTCGCCTCGGTGTGACAGGTGTGCGCCGTGACCGGGGGTCGCGCCTCCCGGACGGCTCGGGTGCCACGATGCCGAAAGTAGAGGACAGGACGTGTCCGGTACTCCGGGGATGATGGGTGTCATGCAGAAGACGTCCGCCCGACTGCTCGCGCTGCTCTCGCTCCTCCAGACGCCCCGTTCCTGGTCCGGCGACGATCTCGCCGAGCGTCTCGGGATCACCTCGCGCACCGTGCGCCGGGACATCGACCGCCTGCGCGAACTCGACTACCCGATCACGACCGTCAAAGGACCCGCCGGCGGCTACCGCCTGGAGGCCGGCACGCACCTGCCGCCCATGCTGTTCGACGACGAGCAGGCCGTCGCCCTGGCCGTCGCGCTGCAGACCGCGGCAGCCGGCACCACGGTCGCCGAGGACGCTGCCCGCGCGCTGGCCACCCTCCGCCAGGTCATGCCGTCCCGCCTGCGCCACCGCGTCGACCAGGTGCGCGTCACCGCGGTCCGACCGCCCGAGGCGGTCGGCGACACCCCCCGGGTCGACGCCCAGGTCCTGATCGAGCTGAGCCGCGCCATCCACGCCCGCGAGGAACTGCGCTTCGACTACGTCCCGGGTCCGGGCACCCCGGCCGGTGACGCGCGCCGGGTGCACCCCCACCACCTGGCCACCTGGCGTCATCGCTGGTACCTGGTGGCCTGGGACCTCCACCGCGAGGACTGGCGCACCTTCCGCGTCGACCGCATCCGGCCCCGCACCCCCACCGGCCCCCGCTTCACCCCGCGCGACCTCCCCGGCGGCACCGTCTCCGCCTTCGTCACCAGCCGGTTCCGCGGCAACGAGGGCACCACCACCGACTGGCCGTGCACGGGCGACGTCATCCTCCACCTCCCGGCCGCCCACGTCGCACCCTTCGCCGAGGACGGAATCGTCGTGGACGTCGGCCCCGACCGCTGCCGGCTCATCCTCGGCTCCTGGTCATGGACCGGACTCGCCGCCGCGATCGGCCGCTTCGACGCCGACATCGAAGTCCTCGACCCACCCGAACTGGCCGCCGCGTTCCGGGACTTGGCCGCCCGCTACGCCCGCGCCGCCCGTCCCGCAGGGCAGCGCTGACGAGGGATCCTCGAGGTCACGGCGGTGGTGCGTGCCCCTCGTTGCCGGTCGGTTCCGGGTGGCGGTCAGGTGGTGCCGATGACGCGGATGTCGGCGGCGGAGGTCCACGGGCCGCGGTTGCCGGCCTCGGTGAGGGCGCGCAACCGGACGTAGCGTGCGCTGGTCGGGGGGAGGGAGACGGTCTTGGCGGTGGCGTCGTCGGTGAAGGTGCCGGTGGCGGCACAGCGCGTCTCCCCGCCCATCGAGGTCGCGGGGCACGCCGCCCGATTCACGCCCCGCAGCAGAAGACTGCCGTTGATAACGCTGCCGCTTCGGGAGTAGAGCTCGAACTCGCTGCGCGGAACAAGCTTCCCGGTACCGGCTTCCCGTCCGACGAGGGCCACCTGGCGGCCACGCGCGGGAGAAGTTGACGAGCTCGGGCGCCCTGCCTGCCCGTTCTCCGTTTCACTGTCATTTCACATCGCGAGCCGTCAGACGATCGATGGCGGGTCCGAAGACAGCGTCTCCGCAGGTCAGGAGGGCGCTGACCTGCGGAAACGATGAGAGACCGACCTGCGTTTCCGCAGGTTGGAGGCACTCCTACAGGTCGTAGTACAGCTCGAACTCGTGCGGGTGCGGGCGCAGGGCGATCGGGGCGATCTCGTTGGTGCGCTTGTAGTCGATCCAGGTCTCGATCAGGTCGCTGGTGAAGACGCCGCCGGCCAGGAGGTATTCGTGGTCGGCTTCGAGGGCGTCGAGGACGGCGCTGAGGGAGGCGGGGACCTGGGGGACGGCGGCGTGCTCGTCGGGGGCGAGTTCGTAGAGGTCCTTGTCGACGGGCTCGAGGGGCTCGATCTTGTTCTTGATGCCGTCGAGGCCGGCCATCAGCATGGCGGAGAAGGCCAGGTAGGGGTTGGAGGCCGGGTCGGGGGCGCGGAACTCGATGCGCTTGGCCTTGGCGTTGGACCCGGTGATCGGGATGCGGATGGCGGCGGAGCGGTTGCGCTGCGAGTAGACCAGGTTGACCGGGGCCTCGAAGCCGGGGACCAGGCGGTGGTAGGAGTTCACCGAGGGGTTGGTGAAGGCGAGCAGCGAGGGGGCGTGCTTGAGGATGCCGCCGATGTAGTAGCGCGCCATGTCGGACAGGCCCGCGTACCCCTGCTCGTCGTAGAAGAGCGGGGAGCCGCCGGTCCACAGCGACTGGTGGACGTGCATGCCGGAGCCGTTGTCGCCGAAGATCGGCTTGGGCATGAAGGTCGCGGTCTTGCCCGCCCGCCAGGCGACGTTCTTGATGATGTACTTGAACAGCATCAGGTCGTCGGCGGCGTGCAGCAGGGTGTTGAACTTGTAGTTGATCTCGGCCTGCCCGGCGGTGCCCACCTCGTGGTGCTGGCGCTCGACCGCGAGCCCGGCCTTGGCGAGCTCCAGCGACATCTCGGCCCGCAGGTCGGCGAAGTGGTCGACCGGCGGGACGGGGAAGTAGCCGCCCTTGTACTTGACCTTGTAGCCGCGCGCGTCGCCCTCCGCGGAGCCGGTGTTCCAGGCACCCGCGACCGAGTCGATGTGGTAGTACGAGGCGTTGGCGCTGGTCTCGAAGCGCACCGAGTCGAAGACGTAGAACTCGGCCTCGGGCCCGAAGTAGGCGGTGTCGGCGATGCCGGACGAGGCCAGGTAGGCCTCGGCCTTGCGGGCGACGTTGCGCGGGTCGCGGCTGTAGGCCTCGCCGGTGATCGGGTCCTGGATGAAGAAGTTGATGTTGAGGTGCTTCTCGGTGCGGAACGGGTCCAGCCGCGCGGTCGACAGGTCCGGCACCAGGGCCATGTCGGACTCGTGGATCGCCTGGAAGCCCCGGATCGAGGAACCGTCGAACATCAGCGTCTCGGCCGGGTCGAAGGTCGCGGCCGGGACCGCGAAGTGCTGCAGCACGCCCGGCAGGTCGCAGAACCGGACATCGACGAACTTGATGTCGTTGTCCGCGATGTACTGCTTCACCTCGTCGGCGTTGGTGAACATCCGTCCTCCTCCTCGGCGTGCACGGAAGCCCCCGTACAGGGGCCTCACGATAGGAACGCCCCGTTTCCGGCTCGTGACTCGCTTGTTTCCCACATGTTAACCAGGCCACTCGGCGGGCTGGCAAAGCGGTACGGTTCCGGGCAAATCTCCATGCTCACCGCCCCGATGCTCCACAACTGGTCCAGACCACTTGTGGCACTCGGCCCCACCCGGTTCACCCGCGTGGCACACCGCCCGGGCGCGCCGCACCGACGCCCGCCGCCGGGGCGGATGTAGGGCCCGGTTAGGGTGGATTCGTGGACACCAGAGAAGCACTCGGATCGTGGATCGACGGCCCGAAGGCGGCCGCCGAGAAGATGGGCGCCGACTTCGGCTACCGCGGCGAGCGCCTCGGCCTCCCGCAGACCGGCCCGGGCTCGATCGCCGGCCCCGGCCGCCGGATCGGCGCGCTGTTCGTCGACGGCTGGCTGGTCAGCCTGGTCGCGTACGGTCTCCTGGCCCGCGGTGAGCAGAGCACCGCCAACCTGTGGACCACCCCGCTGTTCTACGCGGTGACGGCGCTGTTCCTGGCCACCACCGGCACCACCGTCGGCAAGCGGCTGTTCGGCCTGCGGGTGGTCCGGCTGGACGGCCGGCGCGCCACCATTCCGCAGGTGCTGCTGCGCACCCTGCTGCTCTGCCTGGTCGTCCCGGCCCTCGTCTGGGACCGCGACACCCGCGGCCTGCACGACAAGGCGGTCGGCACCGTCGAGGTCCGCATCTGAGCGACGGCGAGAACGAGCGCCAGAACGTCGAACGGCCCCGCCGGCGAGAGCACATCTCGCGAGCGGGGCCGTGGTGTCGTGTGGGGGAGTGGAGCGGGGAGCGGAGGCCGGAACGGGCCTCAGCGCGCGCCGCCCTTGGGCATCCGGGCGCCCTTCGGCATCGGGCCCTTGGGGATCGGCGCCTTGGAGAGCAGGTCGCCGAGCGCGCGCAGCCGGTCGCTGGTCTCGGTGACCTGGGCGGCGCTGATCGAGCGCGGCAGCCGCATCAGGTGCACCTGGAGCTTCTTCAGCGGGATCTCGCCCTCGCCGTTGCCGACCATGATGTCGTGCACCGGCACGTCGCCGACGACGCGGGCCATCTTCTTCTTCTCGGACGCCAGCAGCGGGCGCACCCGGTTCGGGTTGCCCTCGCCGATCAGCGCGATGCCGGCCCGGCCGACCGCGCGGTAGACCGCGTCCTGGTTGCGGGTGACCGCGACCGGGGTCTGGTTGGCGCTCCAGCCGCGGCGGATGTTGCCCAGCACCGCGGCGACCGCGCCCGGCTGGCCTTCCATCTGCCCGAACGCGGCCCGCTCGGCGCGCCGGCCGAAGACGATCGCGACCGCCAGCACCGCGACGACGACGCCGAGGATGCCCAGGTAGACCGGGTGGCCGAGTGCGAAGCCGATGGCGAGGAACACGCCGAAGGTCAGCAGGCCGACGCCGGCGATGATCAGGCCGATCTTGGAATCGACCTTCTTGGTCATGACATAAGCCTGGCGGATCTGTGCGATCCGCCCAGGGGTATCGGAATTTTGCCTCGCCATACCGCTCATGGTACGTGGCGGCCACCGCGATCATCCAAGGCGGTGCCGGTTCGTGACCCTGGTCTTTCCCTGAGCCGGCCGGGCGCGCAGGCCGACGGTCGTCCCACGGCCGACCAGCGGGTCAGGCGCTGCGGCCGAACACCTGCACGGCCTGCTCGCGTTCGCCGGCCAGGCGCCGGTTCTCGCACACCGCGGCCCACGCGTTGCGGCGGGCGCCGCGGATCAGCACCTGCTCCGCGTACTTCGCGTACTTCATGGCAGACCGGATTCCGGTACGCATCTCGACACCACTCCTCGACCCGGGTACCGCTCAAGCGTCCCGGACGCCCGTTACCGTACGGTGACCCGGTCGTCAATGCCACGTGAAACGTGGGCGCTTACGCCGATCGGCCGCGCAGACCGCACAGCCGAGCGAGGCCGCGCGAGGCCGCGCAGACGCGCCGAGGGCGGGCCCGGCAGCGGACCCGCCCTCGGCGGCGTGCGAACGGCGACCTCAGACCGCGGCCTTGGCGCGGTGCTCCAGCGCCTGGCGGTACAGGCGGCCGGCGCGGTACGAGGAGCGCACCAGCGGGCCGGACATGACGCCGGCGAAGCCCAGCTCCTCGGCCTCCTGCTGCAGCTCGACGAACTCCTGCGGCTTGACCCAGCGCTCGACGGGGTGGTGGCGCACCGACGGGCGCAGGTACTGGGTGATGGTGATCAGCTCGCAGCCGGCGTCCACCAGGTCGGACAGCGCCTCGCTGACCTCCTCGCGGGTCTCGCCCATGCCGAGGATCAGGTTGGACTTGGTGACCAGCCCGGCCGCGCGGGCCTGGGTGATGACGTCCAGGGAGCGCTCGTAGCGGAACGCGGGGCGGATCCGCTTGAAGATCCGCGGCACCGTCTCGACGTTGTGCGCGAGCACCTCGGGACGGGAGGAGAAGACCTCGGCGAGCTGCTCGGGCACCGCGTTGAAGTCGGGGATCAGCAGCTCGACGCCGGTGCGGCCGGCCTCGCGGGCGGCGGTCATCGCGTGCACCTGGCGGACCGTCTCGGCGTACAGCCAGGCACCGCCGTCCGCCAGGTCGTCGCGGGCGACGCCGGTGATGGTGGCGTAGTTGAGGTCCATGGTGACGATGGACTCGGCGACCCGGCGCGGCTCGTCCCGGTCGAACTCGGCGGGCTTGCCGGTGTCGATCTGGCAGAAGTCGCAGCGGCGGGTGCACTGGTCGCCGCCGATCAGGAAGGTCGCCTCGCGGTCTTCCCAGCACTCGAAGATGTTGGGGCAGCCCGCCTCCTGGCAGACCGTGTGCAGCCCCTCCTTCTTCACCAGGGACTGCAGGGCGTTGTACTCCGGCCCCATCTTCGCCCTGGTCTTGATCCACTCCGGCTTCCGCTCGATGGGGGTCTCGCTGTTGCGGACCTCCAGGCGGAGGAGCTTCCTGCCGTCGGGTGCGACAGCGGACACGTGTGACTCCTAGAACTAGACGGGGTACCCATCAGGGTACGCCTGTGCTTCGGTGGCCTGCGCGGGGCCCCGGGCCTTCATTCGGAAGGCAACACCGGGCGTGGCGCGCCGATTCCGTACCCGGCGGTAGGGCTTCAGCCGACGACGGCGGGCTCGGGCAGCTCGGCGAGGACCTCGGCGAGCCGGCGCTCCACGGTGCCGACGGCGTCCGTGACGCTGAACGGGCGGCGCAGCTCGCCGCTGAGCGAGGCCACGCCGGCGTCCCGGATGCCGCACGGGACGATCTTGTCGAAGTAGGTCATGTCCGGGTCGCAGTTGAGCGCGAAGCCGTGCATGGTCACGCCGCGGGCGACCCGGACGCCGATCGCGGCGAGCTTGCGGTCGTCGCCGCGCTGGCCGGCGTTGGACGGCGCGTACTCGGGGCCGGCCAGCCGCGGGTCGATGCCGAGCGGCAGGCCCATCCGCAGGGTCAGCTTGCCGATCTCCACCACCTGCGACGGGTCCACCACCGCGCCGGGGATGTCCGCGCCGAGCTTCCACACGCCGCTGCGGCCCTCGATCCGGGTGGTCGCCACCCCGAAGTCGGTGCAGGCGCGGATCAGCGCCTCCTCCAGCCGCCGCACGTACGCCACCACGTCGATCGGGTCCGGCAGCTTCACGATCGGGTAGCCGACCAGCTGGCCCGGCCCGTGCCAGGTGATCTCGCCGCCGCGGTTGACCTCCACCACCGGGGTGCCGTCCAGCGGCAGGTCCTCCGGGTTGGTGCGCTTGCCCATGGTGTACACCGGGTCGTGCTCCAACAGCAGCACCGTGTCCGGGATCTCGTCCGCGACCCGCAGCGCGTGCAGCCGCTGCTGCTCCTCCCACGCCTCCGGGTACGGGACGGTCCGCTCGCCTATGCCCATCCGCACGAACCGCACGTTCTCGCTCACCACAGCTCCTTGTCGGCCACCGAGCCCAACCTCGCCACTGTACGCCCAGCGGCCGCGGAACCCGGTGGGCCAGGTCATCCGTCGGCCAACAGCAGCAGCCGCAGGGCGAGTTGGAGCTCCAGGGCCCGCTCGGGCTGGTTCCAGTCGCGGCCGAGCAGCACCTCGACCCGGTCCAGGCGCTGCACCACGGTGTTCACGTGGACGTGCAGCAGGTCCTTGGCGCGGGTCAGGCTGCCGCCGCAGTCGAAGTAGGCGCGCAGGGTGCGGACGAGTTCGGTGCCGCGCTTGGCGTCGTAGTCGAGCAGCGGGCCGAGGGTGGCGCGGACGAAGCCGTCGACGTCGTGGCCGTCGCCGAGCAGGACGCCGAGGAAGCCGAGGTCGGCGGCGCAGGCGCCGTCGCCGGTGCGGCCGAGCACCCGCAGGGCGCGCACGCAGCGCACGCCCTCCGCGTAGGCGGCGGCCAGCGCGACCGGGCCGCTGGCGGCCCGGCCGGTGCCGACCGTGACGGGGGCGCCGACCAGCCGGGCCAGGCGTTCGGCGGCCAGGGCGGCCACCGCGCCGTCGCCGGGGCCCTCGTGCGGGACCAGCAGGACCACGCCGTCGCCGAACTCGGCGCTGATGCCGCGGGAGCCGAACAGGTAGCGGGCCGCGGCGCCGCCGAGGCGTTCGCGGGCGGCGGCCTCGGCGGCCTCGGCGACCAGCACCAGGTGCGGGCGGCCCAGGTCGACGCCGAGCCGGCGGCCGCGGGCGGCCAGGCCCGCCGGGTCGCGGTCGGGGGCGGTGAGCAGGTCGGCGAGCAGTTCGCCGCGGACCCGGTTCTCGGTCTCGGCGACCGAGCGGCGCAGCAGCAACAGCAGGGCGGTGACCACGCTCGCGCGCTCGAAGACCCGGCGGTCGGCGTCGTCCAACTCGGGCCGCCCGTGCAGCACCAGACTGCCCAGCAGCTCCTGCCCGGCCAGCACCGCGCAGACCCACTCCTTGCCGTGCCGCACCGCGTGGCCCTCGGCGCGGGAGGCGGCGACCGCCTCCGACAGGCCGTCAGGGACCGCGCCCGGACCGGTCAGCGGGCCGCCCTCGGCGTCGTGGACGGAGGCCTCGCCGTCCAGCAGCGCGGCGACCTCGGCGGCCACGTCGGAGACCTCGGCCCCGCGCAGCACCAGGTCGGTGAGCCGGTCGTGGGCCTGCTCGGCGCGCTGGACGGCGGCGGAGTGGGCGCGGATGACGGCGTTGGCGGCGGCGAGTTCGGCGAGCGCGGCGCGGGTGTCGGCGAGCGACTTGGCGGTGTCCAGGGCGATCGCGGCGTGCGCGGCGAGGGTGCAGAGCAGCGCGACCTCGTCGGGGGAGAAGGCCCGCGGCGAGCGGTCGGCGGCGAACAGCACGCCGATCACGGTGCCGCCGAGCAGCAGCGGCACGCCGATGATCGCGACCAGGCCCTCGTCGAGCACGCCGGCGTCGATCTGGCCGGTGTGCCGGAAGCGCTCGTCGGTGCGGTAGTCGTGGGTGGCGTACGGGCGGGCGGTCTGCGCGACCAGGCCGCCGAGGCCGTCGCCGAGGCTGAGCCGCAGGGTCTGGAAGAGCGGCGAGACCGAGCCGTCGGTGACCCGCATGTACGTGTCGCCGGCCTGCTCGTCGGGGAGGGTCAGGTAGGCGGTGTCGGTGCCGAGCAGCATCCGGGCGCGCCGGACGATGGCCTGCAGCACCGAATCCAGGTCGCGGGAGGCGGCCAGGTCGCCCGCGGTGTCGAAGAGCGCCGTCAACTCGGCCTCGCGGCGGCGGTGCTGGCGCAGCGTCCGGTGGACGCGCAGGGCCTGCCAGGTGGCGTCGTCGATGTCGGTGAGCACCTGGGCGGTCGCCCCCTGGCGGCGGGCGTCGGCCAGCACCTCGGCGAAGTCCTCGGTGGCCGCGCCGGTCGACAGCAGGTCGAGCAGTCGGCGCAGCGCCGGTGCGGCGGTGGTGTGGCGGTCCATGCGGCCTTCCCTGTCGCTCTCGTCCCCCGTGACCCCTTAGGGCCTGTCTGACAATTCCCGCCGGGCGCGCGACGCCGGATCATCCCGCCTGGACCCGCCGGCGAAACACCCAAGTACACCCAGTACGAGGGCGTTCCGCCGGCAGGCCCAGCCGGGCGCCCGACGCCGCGCGCTTACCCGACGCGAATTGTCAGACAGGCCCTGGCTCCCCGGGCCCGCCGCGCGGGCGGGTCGACCCGCCGCGGAGACGGGCCCGGGCCGCGTCGCCGGGCGGGTGCCCGGGGACGCGGCCTCGATCCTTCCGGAAAGCGGGCCCGGCGGAAAAGGCTCAGCCGACGGTGGCCGCGGCCTTCGCCTGGTCCGGCTGGACGTCGGCGAGGTCGGTGCCGCGGGTCTCCCGGCCGCACAGCACGGCGACCACGGTGATCACGGCGGCGATCGCCACGTACACGGCGATCGGGGTGGCGCTGCCGTAGTCCTTGAGCAGCGCGGTGGCGATCAGCGGGGCGGGCGCCCCGGCCGCGACGGACGAGAACTGGGCGCCGATGGAGGCGCCGGAGTAGCGGTTGCGGGTGGCGAACAGCTCGGAGAAGAACGCCGCCTGCGGGGCGTACATCATGCTGTGGAAGAACAGGCCGACGGTGATCGCGACGACCAGCGCGGTGAAGTCCTTGGTGTCGACCATCCCGAAGAAGACGAACGCCCAGATCCCGACGCCGACCGCGCCGACCAGGTACACCGGCTTGCGGCCGACCCGGTCGGAGAGCGCGCCGAAGACCGGGATCAGCGCGAACTGGATCGCCGAGCCGATCAGCACCGCGTTCAGCGCGGTCTGCTTGGGCAGGTGGGCGTGGCCGACGGCGTACGCCAGGACGAAGGTGGTCATCACGTAGTACGAGATGTTCTCCGCCATCCGGGCGCCCATCGCCACCAGGACGTCCCGCCAGTGGTCGCGCAGCACCGACACCAGCGGCGTGCGCTCCACCGCGTGCTCGGTCGCCCTGCGCTGCTCCGCGGCGGCCAGCGCCGCCTTGAAGAGCGGCGACTCGTCGACCGCGAGCCGGATCCACAGGCCGACCATCACCAGCACCGCGGAGAGCAGGAACGGCACCCGCCAGCCCCAGTCCAGGAACGCCGCGTCCGACTGGACGGCCGTCATCAGCGAGAGCACGCCCGCCGCCAGCAGGTTGCCGGCCGGCGCGCCGCCCTGCGGCCAGGACGCCCAGAAGCCGCGCCGCCGACGGTCGCCGTGCTCGGAGACCAGCAGGACGGCGCCGCCCCACTCGCCGCCGAGCGCGAAGCCCTGCACCAGCCGGAGGCCGGTCAGCATGATCGGCGCGGCCACGCCCGCCTGGTCGTAGGTGGGCAGGCAGCCGATCAGCGTGGTCGCGCCGCCCATCAGCAGCAGGCTCAGCACCAGCAGCTTCTTGCGGCCTATCCGGTCGCCGAAGTGCCCGAAGACCAGCGCGCCCAGCGGCCGGGCGGCGAAGCCGATCGCGTAGGTCAGGAAGGACAGCAGGGTGCCGGTCAGCGGGTCCGACTTCGGGAAGAAGACGTGCCCGAAGACCAGCGCCGCCGCCGATCCGTACAAGAAGTAGTCGTACCACTCGATCGTCGTACCGATCAGGGAGGCGGCGACGACCCGGGGCAGGGAGCCGGATCTCGCGACGTCGGGAGAGGTGGCAGCCATGGAGAGTCCCTTGCAGAGGTGGGGGGATGAGGGTGGGTCAGTGCGCGGTCCAGCCGCCGTCCATCGGCAGGCTGGCCCCGGTGATGTACGCGGCACTCGGCGAGCACAGCCACACGGCCAGCTGCGCCACCTCGTCCGGTTCGATCAGCCGCTTCACCGCGGTGCGGTCGAGCATGATCTGCTCCACCACCTCGTCCTCGTGGATGCCGTGCGCCAGGGCCTGCGCGGCGATCTGCTTCTCCACCAGGGCGGTGCGGACGTACGCGGGGTTGATGCAGTTGCTGGTCACGCCGTACGGCGCGCCCTCCAGGGCGACCGTCTTGCTCAGGCCCTCCAGGGCGTGCTTGGCGGTGACGTACGCGGACTTGAAGGCGCTGGCCCGCAGGCCGTGCACCGAGGAGACGTTGACGACCCGTCCCCACTCGCGCTCGTACATGTGCGGCAGGGTGCGGCGCAGGATCCGGAACGGAGCCTCCACCATCACCCGCTGGATCAGCGTGAACCGCTCCATCGGGAACTCGTGCACCGGTGCGACGTGCTGGAGCCCCGCGTTGTTGACGACGATGTCCGCGTCGGCGGGCAGCTCCTCCACCGCCGCCGGGTCCGACAGGTCGGTCACGAACGCGACCCCGCCGATCCGCGCGGCCAGCTCCTCGGCCGGCTCGGCGGCCAGGTCGACGACGTACACCCGCGCACCGGCCGCGGCGAACGCCTCCGCGCAGGCCCGCCCGATGCCGGAGGCGGCCCCGGTGACCAGTGCGGTCCGGCCGCGCAGCGAGGGCTGGGGGAGCGGGGCTGAAGTGGTGTCCATGGCCGAGAACGGTAGGAATCCGCGGCCCCGCCAACGATGTGGGCGGACACCACAGCATCCCGGACCCCCATGGGCCCCGACACCATGTGGTCAGAACCGGACCAAGGGCTCACCGACTCAAACACGCTCCGGCCGTGCTTCCTCACAACGGACGCGGTCACTTCACCCGTTCGGAGGATTGAGGGGCCGAATCCACCCATAGCGCCCCAATGCTCGCTACATTCGCGCCGATTCCCGACAGGGGGCGCTGTCCCGGGCAGGAGGGGCCGGAGCGGCGCCTGAGAGGTGTGGACTGCTATGCCCCAACGGCCCGTAATCGACAGCCCGGTGTACCGATCGCTCGACCCGCTCGACCCGCGCCCGCTCGACCCGCGCCCGCTCGGAGCGGATGAGACCCCTCCGCACGCCCCCGACCCGGCGGAGTCGCCCTCGGCCGCGGTCCAGCGCGCGCAGAACCCCCAACTCGCGGCGCTCATCGAGGAATCCGGCTTCTCCCACGCCGGCCTCGCCCGCCGGGTCGACCAACTCGGCCTGGAACACGGCCTCGACCTGCGCTACGACAAGACCTCGGTCACCCGCTGGCTGCGCGGCCAGCAACCCCGCGGCGCCACCCCGGCGCTGATCGCCGAGGTCTTCACCCGCCGACTGGGCCGCCGGCTCACCGCCCAGGACGTCGGTCTCGACGCCTGCGCCCCGGTCTACGCCGGACTCGAGTTCGCCGAGACCCCGCAGGAGGCCGTCGACATCGTCGCCTCCATGTGGCGCAAGGACAACGGCCCCTACGCCGAACTCCGCAAGATCGCCTTCACCCCCGCCGGACTGGTCGTCCCCAGCCGCGACTGGCTGATCGGCCGGACCGACGAACGCGTCGCCCGGGACGGCTCCACGCTGCCCCCCGAGGAGCTCCGCACACCCCCACAGGGCGGCAGCAACCGGGTCCCCCAGCAGCAACTGCGCCGCCCCGGCGGCACCGCGGCCGAACCCGCCACCGAACACCGCGACACCCGCCCCCCGGTCCGGGTCGGCCGCGGCGACATCGCCGCCATCCGCGCGGTCGGCGACCTCTTCCGTGCCCTCGACCACGCCTACGGTGGCGGCCACGCCCGGCAGGCCCTGGTCCGCTACCTGGAGAGCGAGGCCGAACCCATGCTCCGCGGCCGGTACGGCGAACAGATCGGCCGCGCGCTGTTCGGCGCCGTCGCCGACCTCACCCGCCTGGCCGGCTGGACCTCCTTCGACATCGCCGCGCACGGCCTCGCCCAGCGCTACTTCGTCCAGGCCCTGCGGCTCTCCCAGGCCGCCGGCGACCGCGTCCTCGGCGGCTTCATCCTCACCACCATGAGCCAGCAGGCGGTCCACCTCGGCCACGCCCGCGAAGCCATCCAACTCGCCCGGGTCGCCCAGCAGGGCGTCGGCACCACCGCCGCGCCCGTGGTCCAGGCCCTGATGCACGCCGCCGAAGCCCGCGGCCACGCCCTGGCCGGCGACGTCCGTGCCTGCACCACCGCCCTGGTCCGCTGCGAACGCGCCCTCGGCACCGCCCGCACCGCCGACGAAGTCCCGTCCTGGGCCCGCTACTTCGACGACGCCCAACTCGCCGACGAGTTCGCCCACTGCTACCGCGACCTCCAGCAGTGGCGCCCCGCCGCCCAGCACGCCGAGAAGTCCCTGCGGCTGCGGGCCCCCGCGTTCGCCCGCAGCCGCATCCTCTGCCGCCTCGTCCTCGCCTCCGCCCGCCTCGGCATGGGAGACGTCGACGAGTCCTGCTCCATGGCCACCGACAGTCTGCGGGCGGCCGGCGAAATGCGATCGGCCCGGACGGTCGAGTACCTCCGCGACTTCCACCGCCGCCTGGCCCCCTACCGCACCACCCCGGCCGCCCGCGCCTTCGAGGAGGCCACCAGGCAGGCGGGAGTGATCTGAAAGCAGGGGCCCGGGGAACGGCGGGAGTGCGTGGCGGTCAGGGTCACAGGGCGCTGCAAGGTCCGGGCGCACAGAGGTCTCCAAAGACCCACAGCCGGACTGAGATCCTCCGCCATTCGCCTCGCAGTTCCCCGAGCCCCTTAAAAAACGGCTTACGCCGCCTCGGCGACCGCCGCCTCGATCCGGACGCCCAGGTCGCGGCAGACGGCCTCCGCGGCCCGTCGGCCCGAGACCAGGGCGCCCTGGACCGTCCCGGTGTCGCGGTGGTCGCCGCAGACGTAGAGGCCGGCCAGCAGGCGGACGGAGCGGCGGAAGTGGTGCGGGGGCGGCATCGAGACGACGGCGTCCGGGACGTGACGGACCGCCAGGAACTCCCAGCCGGCGGTGGAGGTGCCGTACAGCTCGGCCAGCCGCCGTCGCACCAGCGGCTCGTCGCCGGACGGCCCGCCGGAGTCGAACGCGCGGCGGCCGAGCACCGTGGTGGCGATCAGGGCCTGCCCCTCGGGGGCGTAGGAGGGGTCGGCGTCGCTGAGGACGACCGAGTGCGAGACCCCGGAGCGTTCGGAGTCCAGCAGCAGGACGGCCTCGTCGAGCGGCGACTGGGGGGCCGCGTGGTAGTACGTGGTGACCGGGTGGAAGCCGGGCTGCCGCAGACCGGGCAGCAGGCCCGTCGCGGTGGCGGCGTCGGTGGCGACCACCACCGCGCGGGCCGCGATCCGGCCGTTCCCGGCGATCTCCACCCCGTCGGTGCCGACCGAGACGACCTCGGTGCCGAGCCGGACCGTGCCGTCCGGCAGGGAGGCCGCCAACTGGGCCGGGACGGCGCCTATTCCGGCCGCGGGGAGACAGAGCCGGCCGCGCGAGTAGGCGCGCAGGACGAGGTCGGCGACCCGGCTGGAGGTGCCGAGCGTCGGGTCCGAGAGCAGGGCGCCGAGCAGCGGGCGCAGGAAACCGTCGACGGTGCGCGGGGCGAGCCCGCGGTCGGCGAGGGCGCGGGCCGCCGTGGTCTCCGGTCGGCTGAGCAGCCGGGAGGCGGGGGTGGCCGCGATCCGGGCGAGCGTCGCGGCGAGCCGGGCCTTGTCGAGCGGGGTGCCGAGCGGCCCGCGGGAGGCGGCCTGCCGGGCGGGGGTGTGCTGCGGATCGCCGACCCGGTAGTTGCGGCCGCCGCTGTGCACCAGCACGCCGGGGGCGAGCGGGCGCAGCTCCAGGCGGTCGAGGTCGAGGCGGCGTTCGAGCTCGGGGTACGCGGGGTTGAGCAGGTGGCAGCCGTGGTCGAGGCGGAAGCCGTCGAGTTCGCGGGTGGCCATCCGGCCGCCGACGCGCTCGGTGGCCTCCAGGACCTGGACGCGCAGGCCCTGGGCGGTCAGCGCGGCGGCGGCGGACAGCCCGGCGACGCCGGCGCCGACCACGACCACATCGGGGTCGGTGGCGCGGGCGCGGCTGGTGAAGTCATGTGCGGGCACGAGTGGGTGCTCCCTCCCTGGCGGAGCCCTCCGCGGCCGGCCGCGCACGGCGGTCGCCCGCGAACGGGCGGCGGCCGGGGCGGGCAGCGGGGGGCCAGGACATGGTCCGCAGTGGTGATGCCCCGTCATCTCGGGTGCCAGACCGGCCGGTAGGTCTCAATCGGAGGAAGGCCCGGGCGTCCCGACACAGCGCGTCCGGACGGTCACCCACCGTGCGTCAAACGGGGCGCGCGGGGCGGGAACGGGCGCACACCGTCACCGCCCACCACCCACGCGCCGCGACGGTGCAACCGTGCGCCCCCCTGACGTGCCGTCAGCCGCGCCGCGGCGGTGACCCGCACCACCCGCGAGCGCCCCGCAGCGCCCCCCCGCAGCCGTTCCCTCAGCGCGTCCCGCAGCACCCCCTCAGCGCCTCCCCAGCGCCGCCCGGACGATCGCGCCGACGTCCGGGTCGCCGAACGCGAAGCCCGCGTCCAGCAGCGCCTTGGGCACCACCCGGTGGCTGCCGACCACCTCGACGGCCATCTCGCCGAGCACGGTGCGCAGCGTCCACTCCGGCACGGCGAACACCGCGGGGCGGTTCAGCTCGCGGGCCAGTTCGTCGGTCAGCTCCCGGTTGGTGACCGGTGCCGGACCGGCCAGGTTGACCGGGCCGCTGACGTCCTGGCGGTCGATCAGGAAACGCAGCGCGGCGACCTCGTCGGCCAGCGAGATCAGGCTCCAGAACTGCTCGCCGCGGCCGAGCCGCCCGCCCAGCCCGAGCCTGAACAGCGGCAGCAGCCGCGCCCCGGCGCCGCCGGCCGGGTCGAGCACCAGCCCGGTGCGCGGGTGCACCACCCGGATGCCCGCGTCGGCGGCGGGCCGGGCGGCCTGCTCCCAGGCGACGCACACCTCGGCGAGGAAGTCGGTGCCGGCCGGCGCCGACTCGTCGATCAGTTGGTCGCCGGTCTGCCCGTAGTAGCCCACCGCGGAGGCGCTGACGAGCACCTTCGGCGGCTCCTTCAGCCGGGCCAGCGCGGCGGCGACGGTCTCGGTGCCCAGCACCCGGCTGTCCCGGATCTCGCGCCGGTACGAGTCCGTCCACCGCCGGTCGCCGACTCCCGCGCCGGCCAGGTGGACGACCGCGTCCAGACCCTCCAGCGCGGCCGCGTCGATCTGCATCAGGTGGGGATTCCACCCGACACCGGTCGTGCCGTCCGGCTGCGGCCCGGTACGCGAGTGCCTGCGCACCAGCCGCAGCACCTCGTGCCCGTCCGCCAGCAACGAGCGCACCAGCGCGGAACCGATCAATCCCGTGGAACCTGTCACCGCGATTCGCATGCACTCATCCTCGCAGCTCGAGTCGCACTATCCGGGGGCTCGGGAACGGCGAGGCGAGTGTCGGACGGTCTCAACTGGGTTGGTGGCCTTGGAGACCTCCGTGCGCCCGGACCGCGCAGCGCCCCGAAACCCCGGCAGCCCCACACCCCCGCCGTTCCCCGGGCCCCTGACGGGTCCCTACCATGACCGCCATGCCTTCGAACGAAGTGACGATCCGTCCGGCCGTCCTGCCGGACGAGCAGGCGATCCGTGACATCGACCAGGTGATCTGGTCGCCGATCAGCGAGGTGTCCGAGAAGCCGGCCGCCGACGCTCCGGTCTTCGACCGCAGGCACACGCCCGCGCAGTACCTGCTGGCGGAGTGGGGCGGCCGGGTGGTCGGCTACGTCCGGCAGGTGCCGCCCACGCCGCTGGAGTCCAACGCGCACGTCCGCCAGATCCAGGGCCTCGGCGTGCTGCCGGAGGCGCGGGGGAGGGGTGTCGGTGACGCCCTGCTGGCCGCCGCCGGGGAGGCGGCCCGCGCGGCCGGGGCCCGCCGGCTGACGCTGCGGGTGCTCGCGCACAACGCCCCGGCCCGGCGGCTGTACGAGCGCAACGGGTTCCAGGTGTACGGGGTGCTGCCGGAGGAGTTCCTGCTGGACGGTGCGTACGTCGACGACGTCTGGATGGGCCGGGCGCTCTGAGCGGCCCCGTGACGGGCCGTCAACTCAGCGTGCTCGCGCCCGATTCGTGACCGCCGCCCGGCTCCCACCGGAACCCCCGCGACCGGTACCGTAACCGGCGTGAGCACCCCGACGCCGCCCGGCTGGTACCCCGTCCCCGGCACCGGACAGGAGCGGTGGTGGAACGGCACCGCCTGGACCGACGACCACCGCACCGCCGGGCAGCTGAACGACGCCCCGACCCAGGGCTGGGACAACTCCGGCCTGGCCGCCGCCACCCGGCAGCCCCAGCCCGGCCCCTACCCGACCGGCAAGTCGGACGGAACGGGGCGCCGCGGCAACGGGCTGGTGGTCGGCGTCTCCGCGGCCGTCGGCGCGGTGCTGCTCGCCGCCGTGGTCGTCGCGGTGGTCCTGATCCGGACCGACCCGCCCACCCCGAACCCGGTGCCCACGCTCACCGCGACGGGCAACTCGCCGGTCACGGCCAGCCCGCTGGCGTCCGCCTCGCCGAGCCGCAGCGCCACCAACGCCGCGCCCGCGCTGACCGTCGCCGACGCGGTGCACGGCTGGCGGGTGCCGCTGCCGGACGGCTGGACCGCGGAGCGGCCCAGCGACCAGGCCTCGGTGATCGAGATCGCCGGACAGTACTCCTGCAGCCAGTCCACCTCGCTGTGCGTCCGCGGGCAGTTCTCGGTCGCGGTCGACACCGCCCAGGCCGCCGACGCCGAGTCCGCCGCCGAGGCCGAGATCGCCGCCTACGCCCCGGAGGTCTTCGGCCCGCTCACCTCGCACCGCGAACTCGCCACCGGCGCCGTCACCGTGGCGGGCGTCCGTGGCCACGCGATCCGCTGGTACGTCCAGCCCGGGCAGGGCGCCTCCGGCTACGTGCTGGTGGTCGCGCTGCCCGCGCAGTCCGGCGGCTTCGTGATCCTGCACGGCGGCGTGGACGACGACCCCAAGGCGCCGAAGCCCGCCGAGCTCGACCGGATCGTGCTCGGCATCGCGCCCGCAAGCTGACCCGGACGGCCGCCACCCGGACGGCCCGACGCCCCGTCAGTCCCCGTACCGCTCCCACAGCAGCGGGTAGCGCACCGCCATCAGCGCGCCGTCCTCGAAGTCGAACGAGGCACCCATCGGCGTGGCCGGCTGACGCACCCCCAGGTCGGGCAGCGGCAGACCGGTGAGCCGCTCGTACGCCTCGTCGGCGGCGTAGCCCAGCTCCTCCGCGTCGCCGTCCTCCTCGTCGTCGAAGTCTGGCACCAGCTCGGCGAGTTGGTCGGGGTCGTGGATCCCGCCCTCGAACACCTCGCGGCCCTGGCCGATCAGCCAGCAGCGGAAGTAGTCGAAGCCGTCCTCCGAGGCCCCGCCGAGCAGCAGGGACGCCGCGCCCCACAGCTCCACCGTGTAGGCGCGCTGGAACCGCGCCTCGAACTGCCGGGCGAAGTCCAGCACCTCGTCCGGGGTCAGCTGCATCAGCCGCTCGACCAGCACCTCGGCCTGGTCGTCCGGGTCGCCGTCGGCCGCGTCCCGGGTGTCGTCGATGAGCTGCCAGAAAGCCGTCTCGTCCATCACCGCTCCAGGATTCACGATCCCCATCCCGCCCGCACCCGATCCACTGGGCCGCCACCGTACCGCCCCGGCCCACCTCCCGCGTACGCCACCCCGGTACGCGGAAGCCCCGCGCCGTCCGAGGACGGGGCGGGGCTTCGACGCGAACCGGGACGAACCGGGCGCCTTACAGGCCCAGCTCGACCTCGAACTCGCCGGCCTCCAGGATCTCCTTGACCGCGACCAGGTAGCGGGCGGCGTCCGCGCCGTCCACCAGACGGTGGTCGTAGGAGAGCGACAGGTAGGTCATGTCGCGGATGCCGATGGCGGTGCCGCCGTCGGCCTCGATGACCACCGGGCGCTTCACGGTCGCGCCGATGCCCAGGATGGCGACCTGGTTCGGCGGGACGATGACGGTGTCGAACAGGGCGCCGCGCGAACCGGTGTTGGAGATGGTGAAGGTCGCGCCGGACAGCTCGTCCGGGGTGATCTTGCTGTTCCGGACCTTGGACGCCAGCTCCGCGGTCTTCTTCGAGATGCCGGCGATGTTCAGGTCGCCCGCACCCTTGATGACCGGGGTCATCAGACCCTTCTCGGAGTCCACCGCGATACCGATGTTCTCGGTGTCGAAGTAGGTGATGGTGCCCTCGGCCTCGTTGATCCGGGCGTTGATGACCGCGTGGGCCTTCAGCGCCTGGGCCGCGGCCTTCACGAAGAACGGCATCGGGGACAGCTTCACGCCCTCGCGGGCCAGGAAGGAGTCCTTCGCCTTGCCGCGCAGCGACATGATCTTGGTGACGTCCACCTCGACCACGCTGGTCAGCTGCGCCTGCTCGTGCAGGGCCTTCAGCATGTTGTCGCCGATGACCTTGCGCATGCGGGTCATCTTGACGGTCTGGCCACGCAGCGCGGACGGCGCCGCAGCGGCCTTCGCCGGGGCGGCCGGGGCGGCGACGGGCGCCGGAGCGGCCTTCGCGGCCTCGGCGGCGGCCAGCACGTCCTGCTTGCGGATGCGGCCACCGACGCCGGTGCCGGCGACGGCGGACAGCGCGACACCGTGCTCGGCGGCGAGCTTGCGCACCAGCGGGGTGACGTAGGCGTCACCGGCGTCCGCGGCCGGAGCGGCGGCGACCGGGGCGGCGGCGACCGGCGCCGGAGCAGCCGGGGCGACCGGAGCCGGAGCCGGGGCCGGAGCGGCCGGGGCCACCGGGGCGGCGGGAGCGACCGGCGCGAGGGCCGGGGCGGCGGCGACCGGAGCCGGCGCCGGGGCGGCCGGGGCAACGGGGGCCGGAGCCGGGGCAGCCGGAGCGGCCGGGGCCGGAGCGGCGGCGACCGCGCCCGCGGCGCCGATCAGCGCCAGCTGGGCGCCGACCTCGGCGGTCTCGTCCTCGCCGACCAGGATCTTCACCAGGGTGCCCGCCACGGGGGAGGGGATCTCGGTGTCGACCTTGTCGGTGGAGACCTCGAGCAGCGGCTCGTCGACCGCGACGGTGTCGCCCTCGGCCTTCAGCCAGCGGGTGACGGTGCCCTCGGTGACCGACTCGCCCAGCGCGGGCAGCAGCACCGGGGTGGCGTCGCCGGCCGGAGCGGCAGCGGCCGGAGCAGCGGCCGGGGCCGGGGCGGCGGCGACCGGGGCGGGGGCGGCGGGGGCGGCGGGGGCCTCGGCAGCGGCAGGACTGGGGGCCGGCTGAGCGGCCGCGGCGGCGGGCGCTGGGGCGGCGACCGGGGCACCGGAGCCGTCGTCGATGATCGCCAGCTCGGCGCCCACCTCGACGGTCTCGTCCTCGCCGACCTTGATCGAGGCCAGGATGCCGGAGGCCGGCGCCGGGATCTCGGTGTCGACCTTGTCGGTGGAGACCTCGAGCAGCGGCTCGTCCATCTCCACGCGCTCACCCTCGGCCTTCAGCCAGCGGGTGACGGTGCCTTCGGTCACGCTCTCGCCCAGCGCGGGCAGTGTTACTGAGACCGCCATGGTTCCAGCGACTCCTATCAAGTCTTGCGTACAGGAATGAACGGGGACGGGGGCGCGATCAGTCGTGCGCGTGCAGCGGCTTGCCGGCCAGCGCGAGGTGGGCCTCGCCCAGCGCCTCGGACTGGCTCGGGTGCGCGTGGATGAGCTGGGCGACCTCGGCGGGCAGGGCCTCCCAGTTGTAGATCAGCTGGGCCTCGCCGACCTGCTCGCCCATCCGGGCGCCGACCATGTGGACACCCACGACGGCGCCGTCCTTGACCTGGACGAGCTTGATCTCGCCGGCGGTCTTCAGGATCTTGCTCTTGCCGTTGCCGGCCAGGTTGTACTTGAGGGTGACGACCTTCTCCTTGCCGTACTGCTCGACGGCCTTGGCCTCGGTCAGGCCGACGGACGCGACCTCCGGGTTGGAGTAGGTCACGCGCGGGATGCCGTCGTAGTCGATCGGGACGACCTTCAGACCGGCGATCCGCTCGGCCACCAGGATGCCCTCGGCGAAGCCGACGTGGGCCAGCTGCAGGGTCGGGACCAGGTCGCCGACGGCGGAGATGGTCGGCACGTTGGTGCGCAGGTACTCGTCGACCAGGACGTAGCCGCGGTCCATCGCGACGCCCTGCTCCTCGTAGCCCAGGCCGGCCGAGACCGGGCCGCGGCCGATGGCGACCAGCAGGACGTCGGCCTCGATGGACTTGCCGTTCTCGGTGGAGACCCGCACGCCCTCGGCGGTGTACTCCACGCCGGAGAAGCGGGACTTCAGCTCGAACTTGATGCCGCGCTTGCGGAACGCGCGCTCCAGCAGCTTGGAGGAGTTCTCGTCCTCCAGCGGCACCAGGTGCGGCAGGCCCTCGACGATGGTGACGTCGACGCCGAACGACTTCCAGACCGAGGCGAACTCGCAGCCGATGACGCCGCCGCCGAGGATGATCGCCGACTTCGGGATGTAGTCGAGCTTCAGCGCGTGGTCGGAGGAGATGATCCGGTTGCCGTCGATGTCCAGGCCCGGGATGGAGCGCGGGACGGAGCCGGTGGCGAGGACGATGTGGCGGCCCTCGACGCGCTGGCCGTTCACGTCCACCGAGGTCTGCGAGGAGAGCCGGCCCTCGCCCTGGATGAAGGTGACCTTGCGGGAGGCGACCAGGCCCTGCAGGCCCTTGTACAGGCCGGCGACGACGTCGTCCTTGTACTTGTGGACGCCGTTGATGTCGATGCCCTGGAAGGTGGCGAGGACACCGAACTCGGCGGCTTCGCGGGTCTCGTCCGCGACCTCGGCGGCGTGCAGCAGCGCCTTGGTCGGGATGCAGCCGCGGTGCAGGCAGGTGCCGCCCAGCTCGCCCTTCTCGATCAGCGCGACGCTCAGCCCCAGCTGAGCGCCCCGGAGCGCCGCGGCGTAACCGCCGCTTCCGCCTCCGAGAATGACTACGTCGAAAACGGTGCTGGCGTCGTTCGCCACGTCACGTCCTCCATGCAAAAGTGCGGATCGCCGGGCCGGTCGCGGTCCGGTGGGTGAGTGCCCTTGTAAGGGCGCCCAGTCGTGCCGGAAATACATCTTTGCACTTGTTGGCGGCGGCTGGCGTCGGGGGCTGCCCGGAGACCGCGGCCGCGCGACCCCGGCGGCGGCGCTATGCCCCGTTCTCGGGGGTATCGTCGCAGCTCACAGCCGCGAAATCGGCAAACGGAGGTGGTCCGTCCGGGGGTCTTCACCGGCCGGGTTCCGCATGGTGGAACATAGTTTCGCCCCGGGCGAACACGCCTGCGGATTGTCGACGGGGGCTACCGGCTGGTAATGCGCGTGGGGCCCGGCACCCACGGTGCCGGGCCCCACGGACGGTCTCCGCCGACTACTTCGCCGCGGCGGTGTCCTCCGCGAAGCGGACCAGGGTGCGCACCGCGCTGGCGGTGCCGCCCTTCGGGGTGTAGCCGAACGGGCCGCCCTCGTTGAACGCCGGGCCGGCGATGTCCAGGTGCGCCCAGGCGGTGCCCTCGGCCACGAACTCCTTCAGGAACAGGCCGGCCACCAGGCCGCCGCCCATCCGCTCGCCCATGTTCGCCAGGTCCGCGACGGTCGACTCGACCATGCCCTTGCGCAGGTCCGCAGGCAGCGGCATCGGCCAGGACTGCTCGCCCACCGCGGTCGCGGTCTCGTGCAGCCGGGTGCGCAGCGCGTCGTCGTTGGCCATCACGCCGAAGGTGCGGGTGCCGAGCGCCAGCACCATCGCGCCGGTCAGCGTCGCCACGTCCACGATCACGTCCGGCTGCTCCTCGCCGGCCTTGACGATCGCGTCGGCCAGCACCAGGCGGCCCTCGGCGTCGGTGTTCAGCACCTCGACGGTCTTGCCGCCGTACATCCGCAGCACGTCGCCCGGGCGGGTCGCCGAGCCCGACGGCATGTTCTCCGCCAGCGCCAGCCACGCGGTCACGTTGACCTGCAGGCCCAGGCGGGCGGCGGCGACCACGGCGGCGAACACCGCGGCGGCGCCGGACATGTCGCACTTCATGGTCTCGTTGTGGCCGGCCGGCTTCAGCGAGATGCCGCCCGAGTCGTAGGTGATGCCCTTGCCGACGAACGCCAGCGAGGCCTTCGCCTTCGGGTGGGTGTACGCCACCTTCACCAGCCGCGGCGGGTTGGCCGAGCCGACGCCGACGCCGAGGATGCCGCCGAAGCCGCCCTTGGCGAGCGCCTTCTCGTCCAGCACCTCGACCTTCAGGCCGAGCTCCTTGCCGGTGGCCTGGGCGATCGCCGCGAAGGACTTCGGGTTCAGGTCGTTCGGCGCGGTGTTGATCAGGTCGCGGGCGCGGTTCATCTCCTCGCCGAGCACCGAGGCGCGCTCGACCGCGGCCTTGGCGTCCTTCGAGCCCTTGCGGCCGGAGACCACGATCAGCTCGCCGACCGGGGCCTTGCTCACCTCGGCCTTGTAGCTGCCGAAGGAGTACGCGCCGAGCAGGCCGCCCAGCGCGACCGCCTCGACGTCGTCCGCCGACTCGGCCGGCAGCGCCAGCGCGACCTTCTTCGAACCGGCCAGGGTGCGCGCGGCGACACCGGCCGCCTTGCGCAGCTCCTCGGCGCCGAACGCGCCGTCGGCCGCCTCGCCCAGGCCCACGGCCAGCACCAGCGGGGCCTTCACGCCGGCCGGCGCGGGCAGCTTGACCGCCTCACCCTCGGCGCCGGTGGCGCCCAGGGTGGTGAGGACCTCGGCCAGCTTGCCCTCGAACGCCTCGACGACCGCCTCGGCACCGGACGCCACGACCAGGCCCTTGGGGCCCTTCGCCACGCCGATCACCAGGGCATCCGCACGCAGGCTCACGGCGGAGGAGGTGCTCACAGACAGTGCAGTCACGACAAATGCGTCCTGTTCTTTCGCGGTCCACAACCGGTGACGGCTCCGTTGCCGACCGGCAAACCCAGGCAGACTCCGCGGCGAAACGGGGCGCAGGGCCAGGGTGCTCACCGCATGGTAGTCCGCATGTTGGGATCGCGCCGCCCCGCCTCCCCCGTGCACGAACCGCCGCCGTCCGTGACGGTGCGTGAGTTCGTGTACGGGGCGGAGGTTGACGGGGGCTCAGCCCAGCGCGACGACCAGCAGCGCCGTGGTCGCCGAGGTCTCCACCAGCGCGCCGAGCACGTCCCCGGTGACCCCGCCGAACCGTCGCACGCAGCGCCGCAGCAAGGCGACCGCGACCGCCGTCCCGGCGAGCAGCGCGAGCCCGTACTGCCACCGCACCGCGCCCGCCGCGGCCGTGAGCACCAGCGTCACCGCCACCGCCACGGCCGGGTGCACCGTCGCCGCCACCATCGCCCCCAGCCCGCCGGGGCGGGCGGCCGGCACCGAGCGCAGGCAGCCCCAGGCCAGGGCCGTCCGCCCGGCGACCGCGGCCACCAGGGCGGCCAGCGCCCCGCGCAGCGGCGACACCGCGAACTGCCCGGCCAGCGCTGCGACCTGACCCAGCAGCACCAGTACCAGCGTCAGCACGCCGAACGGCCCGATGTCGGACTGCTTCATGATCCTGAGCGCGTCCTCGGCCGGCTTCCCGCTGCCCAGCCCGTCGGCGACGTCCGCGATGCCGTCCAGGTGCAGCCCGCGGGTCGCCGCGGCCAGTACCCCGACCACGGCCACCGCCCCGAGCAGCGCGCCCCCGCGCCAGGCGACCCCCGCGCCCACGGCTCCGGCGAGGGCCCCCAGCGCCAGCCCGACCACCGGGGCGACCACCATCGCCACCCCGCCGGCCCGCCGGTCCCACCGGCGGACCCGCACCCGGAACACCGTCAGCGTCCCGAACGCGAAGCGCAGCCCGTCCGCGAGGCCGGAGGGCGAGGAGCCGACCGCTGACCGCTCGTCACCCACCGGTGCCCCGCAGCTCAGTACTTGCCCAGCAGCTCCGCGGCCGTCGGCAGCTTGGCCGGCGCCCGCGGCGGCAGCGGCTTGGCGCTGGGGACGGCAACCGGCTCGGCGAGCGAGTCGGAGGCGGCCTGCAGGAGCGGCAGCGCCAACGCCGCGGCGACGCCCTCGCCCATGGTGACGTCGAGGTCCTGAAGGGGCGTCAGGGTCAGCCGGTCGTAGGCCTTGGCCTGGGCCGGCTCGCCGGTGAGGGCGGCGGCGCGCCACCACTCGGGGGCGCGGAAGGCGATCCGCTGGGCGACCAGCGCACAGGCGGCCGAGACCACGCCGTCCAGCACCACCGGCAGCTTGCGGACCGCGGCCTGCAGCAGGAAGCCGGTGATCGCCGCGAAGTCCGCACCGCCGACGGCGGCGAGCAGCGCGAGCTGGTCGCCGAGGACGGGGCGGGCGCGGCGCAGCGAGTCGCGGATGGTGGCGCACTTGACCATCCACACCCGGTCGTCGATGCCGGAGCCGCGACCGGTGACCGCGGCGGCGTCGGTGCCGCAGAGCGCGCCGATCAGGACCGCGGCGGCCGTGGTGGAGCCGACCCCGAGGTCGCCGAGCAGGATCACGTCGGTGCCCGCGTCGGCCTCCTCGTCGGCGACCGCCATGCCGGCCAGGAAGGCCCGGGCCGCCTCGTCCTGGGTCACCGCGTTCTCCACGTCGATCCGGCCGGAGCCGCGGCGGATCCGGTGCCGGACGACCTCCTCGGGGAACTCGGCCGGGTCGGCGTCGACGGCGACGTCGACCACCCGGACGTCCGCCCCGTAGCGGCGGGCCAGCGCGGCGACCGGGGCGGTGCCGTCGAGGACGGCGCGGACCCGGTCGGCGGTGCCGCCGCGGGGGTCGAGGGTGGAGACCCCGAGGGAGGCGACGCCGTGGTCGGCGGCGAAGAGCAGGACGCGGGCGGTGGCGAGCGGACGCGTCGGCACCTCACCCTGCGCGGACGCCAGCCAGGCACCCAGCTCCTGCAGCCGGCCCAGGCCGCCGCGCGGCATCGCCAACTGCTGCCAGCGTTCCTCGGCGCCGCGCCGGGCACTCTCGTCCGGTCGTTCGACGAGCGAGGAGAAAGTGTCGAGATCCACGGTGGTGTCCATCGCTCGGCAATCTACACGGCCGCCGCTTTGATGGTGAGCACCTGTCCGGCGACCACCAGCAGCACCTGCTCGGAGGCGTCGGCGATCGCCATGTTGAGCCGTCCGAGGGTGTCCCGGAAGCGCCGTCCGGCGGCGGTGGCCGGGACCACGCCCATCCCCACCTCGTTGCTGACCGCGACCGCCGTGCGGCCGGTCGCCGCCCAGGCCGCGGCCAGGGCGGCGCAGCGCGCCTCCACGGCCGCCTGCCCGCCGCCGCTCCACACCGCGTCGTCCCAGGCGTCGTGCTCGTCCATCACCGCGGTCAGCCACAGCGCCAGGCAGTCGATCAGCACCGGCGCCGGGTCGGCGGTGTCGGCCAGCACGGCCTCCAGCTCGCAGGTCTCCGCGGTCCGCCAGCTCGCCGGCCGCCGGGCCCGGTGCAGGTCGACGCGCTGCGCCCAGTCGGCGTCGCCGTCGCGGGTGCCGGAGGTGGCCACGTAGAGCACGTCGACGTGGTCGGCGAGCAGCCGCTCGGCGTGGGTGGACTTGCCGGAGCGGGCGCCGCCGAGGAGCAGGGTGCGGGGGAGTGCCATGCGATCATCCTGCCGGACGGCGCATTGCCCGCTCGCCGGGTGGGCACGCTACCGTCACGACCCAGTGGCACGACTCACGGAGGAGCCCGGCATGGTGTGGACCTGGCGGTACGAGAAGAACGACGGCACCGTGGTGTCCCCGGCCGGCGGCGTCGAGGAGTTCTCCAGCCAGGGCGACGCCGAGTCCTGGATCGGCGAGGAGTGGAAGTCGCTGCTGGACGACGGGGTGGACCGGGTGGTGCTGGTCGAGGACGGCCGGGACATCTACCCGATGAGCCTGCACGAGGCCTGACGGTCCGTCGGCCGGCCGGTCACTTCCCGGCGACGACGTGCAGCAGGGCGGCGACCTGCCGGTAGGGGTCCTGCCGGCCGGCCCGCTCCTCGGCGTCGAGCAGCTGGGCGAGCTGTCGCCCGTCGACCGGCGCGGCGTCGTCCGGCATCGCGTCGGTGAACACCCGCACCCCGTACCAGTGCTGCACCGGGACGGCGAACTCGGCCAGGGTGGTGGAGAGTTCGGCAAGCCGGTCGGCGCGGGCGGGCAGGCCGAGGCGGTTGGTGTAGCGGGTGGAGTCGAAGCCCTCCTGGCAGGCCCGCCAGTCGCCGGTGAGGCCGGCCCGCATGGCCAGCGCGTCGCCGTTGCGCACCAGCAGCGAGAGCAGCCCGCCGGGCGCCAGGATGCGGGCCACCGAGGCGAGCATCGGGTCCGGGTCGGGCACGTACATCAGCACGCCGTGGCAGAGCACCAGGTCGAAGCTGCGGGGTCCGAACCAGCGGCCGACCTGGTGGCCGTCGCCGGTGAGCAGCTGGACCCGCTCGCGCACCCCGGGGTGCTCGGCCGCCAGCGCGGCCTGCGCGGCGCCGAGGGTGGCCGGATCGGGGTCGATGCCGGTGACGAAGTGCCCGGCCCGGGCCAGCTGCAGCGCCTGGGTGCCCTGGCCGCAGCCGACGTCCAGCACCCGCAGCGCGGTCCGGCCGGTGAGCTGTTCGGCGAGCTGCCGGGTGACCAGTTCCTGCCGGACCAGGTTGTGCAGGCCGCCCTGCCGCTCCAGCCACTCGCCGGCCCCGCTGTGGTAGCGCTCGACCCGGCCCGGCAGCCGTCCGTGCCGCCCGTGCGGCTGGCCGTACTGGGCGGGGATCCCCGGCGTGCCGAAGGCCCCGCCCGGCTGCTGCGCGGGCGGGGCCCAGTACGGCGGAACGGCCTCTGCGGTCAGGGTCGCTCGCCCCGCTTGACCATCGGCTTGGGCAGCCGCAGCCGGCGCATCTGCAGGGTGCGCATCAGGCCGTACATCAGGGCGCCGCGGGTGTCCTCGTTCGGGAACTTCGCCGCCAGGCCCTTGCGCAGCGACAGGCCGATCCGGACGAAGTCCAGGATCACGACGATGAAGAAGACCATGAACAGGTAGGTCGAGAGCAGCTGCAGGTAGCCGATCTTGGTGATGCTGAGCACCAGGACCACGACGGCGTACGGCAGGAAGAACTCGGCGGCGGCCCAGCGCGAGTCGATGAAGTCGCGCACGTAGCGGCGGACCTTGCCCTTGTCGCGCGGCGGCAGGGCGGACTCGTCGCCGTTGAGAAGCGCGGTGCGCTGCTTCTCCCGTTCGGTCCGCATCCGGTCGCGGGCCTGCTTGGAGGCCTCCTTGCGGTCCTTGGGGACGGTGACCCGGGTCTTCCGGTTGGCCTCGGCCTCACTGCGCTTGGGCGTGGGCCGACCCTTGGGGGCCTGCGGGTCGCGGGTGGTGGACTTCTCGTCCTCCTTCGTCAACGTGACGGTGGAGGCGGCGGATTCATCAGAGCGGCGTCGGAACACACTCCCAGCGTACGGGTTGACCGGCCGCTTTCCGTCAGGCCCTTGGACCCAAACCGATATCGATCGCCAGGACGATGCCTGACGGCCCCTTGCTGTAGCAGCATTGTTGCAGGCTGGTGGACTGCGGCGGCGAGGCCGCCGCGCATACACTCGACCTGTCACGAGACGCAAACCCAAGGCCCGAGAAGGGGGCTATCGAGGCCCATGAGCGACGGAATCATGAAGCGGATGGGGCTGATCTTCCGCTCCAAGGCGAACAAGGCCTTGGACCGGGCGGAGGACCCGCGCGAAACGCTCGACTACTCCTACCAGAAGCAGCTGGAACTGCTGCAGAAGGTGCGCAGGGGCGTCGCCGACGTGGCCACCTCCCGCAAGCGCCTGGAGCTGCAGCTCACCCAGCTCCAGCAGCAGTCCTCGAAGTACGAGGACCAGGGCCGCAAGGCGCTGTCGCTCGGCCGTGAGGACCTCGCGCGCGAGGCGCTCACCCGCAAGGCCAACCTGCAGACCCAGATCACCGACCTGGAGACGCAGTACCAGGCCCTGCAGGCCGAGGAGGAGAAGCTGACGCTGGCCTCCCAGCGGCTGCAGGCCAAGGTGGACGCCTTCCGCACCAAGAAGGAGACCATCAAGGCCACCTACACCGCGGCGCAGGCGCAGACCCGGATCGCCGAGTCGTTCTCCGGTATCTCGGAGGAGATGGGCGACGTGGGCCTGGCGATCCAGCGGGCCGAGGACAAGACCGCGCAGATGCAGGCGCGGGCCGGCGCGATCGACGAGCTGCTGGCCTCCGGCGCGCTCGACGACGCCAGCGGCCTGGGCCGCAAGGACGACATCGAGGCCGAGCTGGAGCGGGTGGCCGGCGGCAGCGACGTCGAACTGGAGCTGGCGCGGATGAAGGCCGAGCTGACCGGCGGCACCCCCGCCTCGCAGCCGCAGGCCATCGAGCCGGGCAAGCAGGACACCCCGCCGCCCACCATCAACTACAACAAGTAATCCCGAGCAGGGGAGACGCACCAGCATGATCATGCGGGTCTTGGGTGAGGGGCAGTTCGAGGTCGCCGAGGCCGACCTGAACCGGCTGAACCAGCTGGACGACGAGCTGCTCCAGGCCGTCGAGGCGGGCGACGAGGCGGCCTTCAAGGCTGCCCTGGGCAGCCTGTTGGCGGCGATCCGGGAGGTCGGCACGCCGCTGGCCCCGGAGTCGCTGGAGCCGTCGGACCTGATCCTGCCGGACGCCGAGGCGTCCCTGGAGCAGGTCCGCGAGCTGCTGCGGGACGAGGGCGACGGCCTGATCCCCGGTATCCCGGAGTAGTTCGGGCGCGGTACGTGACGAGAGGGCGGGCACCCCCGGTGGGGTGCCCGCCCTCTCGTGTGCGCCGTGGAGGATCGTTACGGCAGGGCCAGCATCCGGTCGAGCGCGGCCTTGGCGTACTTCTCGGTCTCGGCGTCCACTGTGATCACGTTCGGCACCCGGCCCTCGGCGAGCGACTCCAGCGCCCACACCAGGTGCGGCAGGTCGATCCGGTTCATGGTCGAGCAGAAGCACACCGTGCGGTCGAGGAAGACGACCTCCTTGTCCGGGTGCGCCTTGGCCAGCCGGCGGACCAGGTTCAGCTCGGTGCCGATGGCCCACTTGGAGCCGGGCTCGGCGGCGTCCAGCGCCTTGATGATGTACTCGGTCGAGCCCACCATGTCGGCGGCGGTGACCACCTCGTGCTTGCACTCGGGGTGCACCAGCACTGTCACGCCGGGGATCCGCTCGCGGACCTCCTGGACCGAGTCGAGGCTGAACCGGCCGTGCACCGAGCAGTGCCCGCGCCACAGGATCATCTTGGCGTCGCGCAGCTGCTCGGCGGTCAGCCCGCCGTTCGGCTTGTGCGGGTTGTAGAGCACGCACTCCTCGAGCGGGATGCCCATCTCCAGCACCGCGGTGTTGCGGCCCAGGTGCTGGTCCGGCAGGAACAGCACCTTCTGCCCCTGCTCGAAGGCCCACTCCAGCGCCCGCTTGGCGTTGGAGGAGGTGCAGATGGTGCCGCCGTGCCTGCCGGTGAAGGCCTTGATGTCGGCGGAGGAGTTCATGTACGAGACGGGCACGGTGACGTCCGCGACGCCCGCCTCGGCGAGCACGTCCCAGCAGTCGGCGACCTGCTCGGCGGTGGCCATGTCGGCCATCGAGCAGCCGGCCGCCAGGTCCGGCAGGACCACCTGCTGGCGCTCGGAGGTCAGGATGTCCGCCGACTCGGCCATGAAGTGCACGCCGCAGAAGACGATGAACTCGGCCTCCGGGCGGGCCGCGGCGTCCCGGGCCAGCTTGAAGGAGTCGCCGGTGACGTCGGCGAACTCGATGACCTCGTCGCGCTGGTAGTGGTGGCCCAGGATGAAGACCCGGTCGCCGAGCTTCTCCTTCGCCGCGCGGGCCCGGGCGACCAGGTCGGGGTCGGAGGCGGCGGGCAGGTCGCCGGGGCAGTCGACGCCGCGCTCGCTGTTCGGGTCGGCCTCGCGGCCGAGCAGCAGCAGGGCGAGCGGCGACGGAGTGGGGTCGACGCCGTATGTCTCGGTGGTGGTGGTCACGGGCGGGTGCCCTCCTGATGCGGCCGGATCGTTCCCGACCAGCCTTCTCGTCTATCTGACACTATCTATGATAACCGGTTCTCGTCAGGCTGACGATGGCCGTCCTGTCGATGTGACGAGAACCGCTCACCAGGATGGATGCTTCCGGCGCGAGAACCCCCCGTGCCATCCGCTTGGCTGGAGGCCATGAAGGCAATCGCGATCAACCGCTACGGCGGCCCCGACGTGGTCGAGTACACCGAACTGCCCGACCCCAAGATCGGCCCCGACACCGTTCTCGTCCGCACCCGCGCGGTCGGCGTCAACCCGGTCGACTGGAAGATCCGCGAAGGACTCCTCGACGGGATCCTCGACGTCCACTTCCCCCTCGTCATGGGCTTCGACCTGGCCGGCGTGGTGCAGGCGGTCGGCGGCGCCGTCACCGAGTACGCGCCCGGCGACGAGGTGATCGGCTACGTCCGCAAGGACGTCATCGAACGCGGCACCTACGCCGAGCTGGTCGCCGCCCCCGTCCGCACCCTGGCCCGCAAACCCGCCGCGCTCAGCTGGGCCGAGGCCGGCGGACTGCCCACCGCCGGCCTCACCGCCCAACAGGGCCTGGTCACCGCGCTCGGGCTGCGCCGCGGCGAGACCGTGCTGATCCACGCCGCGGCCGGCGGCGTCGGCTCCGTCGCCGTCCAGGTCGCCACCGCCCTCGGCGCCCGCGTCATCGGCACCGCGGGCCCGCACAACCACACCTACCTGCGCGGCCTCGGCGTCGAACCCGTCGAGTACGGGCCCGGCCTCGCCGACCGGGTCCGCGACCTCGCCCCCGACGGGGTGGACGCCGTCCTCGACCTGGTCGGCGGCGACGCCGTCGAGGCCTCGCTCCCGCTGCTGCGCGACCCCGCCCGGATCGCCTCCGCCGTCGACTTCCGGGTCACCGCCCACGGTGGCCGCTACCTGTGGACCCACCCCGACCCCGAGGACCTCGCCGCCGTCGCCCGGCTCGCCGACGAGGGACTGCTCACCGTCCCGGTCGCCTCCACCTTCCCGCTCAGCCAGGCCGCCTCCGCCCAGGCCCTCAACGCCGAGGGCCGCACCCGCGGCAAGATCGTCCTGCTGGTGGACTGAACGGAGCCCGGCCGTCCGCGACAATGGGCCCCGCAGAGTCGTTTCTCCTCCGACTCGCCACCCTCACCCGCACCACCCCGTGGAGCCTTTGCCATGAGCGAGCGCAGCGAGCGAATCGTTGAGAGGTGCGCATGTGCGAAGCGCCTGCCGAGCGAAGCGAGGCGGGTCGCATGAGCACCCACCGGCCGCCGGACCTCGGCGGGACGGCGCTCGACGACACCGACCGGCTGCTGCTCGAACACCTCAGCCGCGACGGCCGCGCCTCGTACGCCGAGATCGGACTGCTCGCCAACCTCTCCGCCACCGCCGTCCGCCGCCGCATCGACCGGCTGCGGGCGCGCGGAGTGGTCCGCGGCTTCACCGTCGTCCTCGACCCCGCGCTGCTCGGTTGGCGCACCGAGGCCTTCGTCGAGGTCTACTGCCGCGCCCGCACCTCGCCCGAGGAACTCCTCGCCTCGCTGCGCCAGTTCCCCGAGGTCGCCGCCGCCTGGACGGTCACCGGCGACCCCGACGCCCTGGTCCACCTGCGGGCCTCCGACACCCGCCACCTGGAAGCCGTCATCGAGCGCATCCGCAAGGAACCCGGCGTCCAGCGCAGCCGGAGCTCCGTCGTCCTCTCCCAGCTCATCTGACGCAGGAAAGCTGCGCCGCACCCCCCGAACACGCATGAAAGGGGCCCCAACCGGCCGTGTTCCGACGCGCGGCCCACCGCCCCCGCTGCCTACGCTGATCATGACCCCACCCTCACCCCCACCGCAGCGAGGACCCCGTGTACGCAGCGCCCGACCGCATGCACCAGCCCGACAACCAGCTGGTCGACCTCGTCTTCGACTACATGCGCGAGCGCCTGCAGTACAACCCCGTCCCGCTCGACCACCCCGGCGACGGCGCGCACCTGCGCGAATCCCTGGCCGGGCTGCTGAACGAGCAGGGCAACAACCCCGCCGACGTGCTCAAGCTCTACGACCACGAGCTCTCCCGCGCCGTGATCTCCGCCGACAGCCCGCGCTACCTCTCCTTCATCCCCTGCGCGCCCACCAAGGCCGCCCTGCTCTTCGACATGGTGGTCTCCTGCGCCTCCCTGCAGGGCATCTCCTGGCTGGAGGCGGCCGGCGCCATCGCCGCCGAGAACCAGGTGCTGCGCCTGATAGCGGACCGGGCCGGCCTCCCCGCCAGCGCCGGCGGCACCTTCGTCTCCGGCGGCTCCGCGGGCAACCTCTCCGCGCTCGTCGTCGCCCGCGACACCGCCCGCCGCAAGCTCGGCGTCGGGCCCGAGGCCCGGCTGCGGATCGCCGTCGCCGACCAGGTGCACTCCTCGGTCAAGAACACCTTCAACATCATCGGCGTCGAGGCCTTCGTGGTCCCCACCGTCGACCGCCGCTTCACCGGCCAGGCCCTGCGCGCCGCCCTCGCCGCCGACCCGAACCCCGAGACCGTGATCGCGGTGGTCGGCACCGCCGGCACCACCAACGAGGGCATCATCGACGACCTGGCGGGCCTCTCCGAGGTCACCCGGGAACGCGGCCTGTGGTTCCACGTGGACGGCGCGTACGGCGGTGCCGGGCTCTTCGCCCCCTCGGTGCGCGAGCGCTACAACGGCATCGAGCACGCCGACTCCTTCGTCGTCGACCCGCACAAGTGGCTCTTCGCGCCGTTCGACTGCGCCGCGCTGCTCTACCGCAACCCGCAGCTCGCCCGCGCCGTGCACACCCAGGACGCCTCCTACCTGGACGTCCTGCACACCGAGGGCGACGAGTGGAACCCCACCGACTACGCCTACCACCTCACCCGCCGGGCCCGCGGCCTCCCGCTCTGGTTCTCCCTCGCGGTGCACGGCACCCAGGCCTACACCGACGCCATCGAGACCGGCCTCAAGCTCGCCCAGGACACCGCCCAGGTGATCCGCGACAGCGAGCACCTCGAACTGCTCCACGACCCGCAGCTCTCCGCCGTCTGCTTCCGCCGCAAGGGCTGGACCCACGAGGACTACTACCGCTGGTCCCAGCAGCTCCTCGCCGACCAGATCGGTTTCGTCACCCCCACCGGCTGGGACGGCGAGACGGTCGCCCGCTTCGCCTTCCTGCACCCGGGCACCACGATGGAGATGGTCGAGGAGATCCTGGCCACGATGCGCTAGTCAGAGGTACCCGCCGTCCGGAATGTACGGCGCCGGCGGGCGCATGCCCTTCACGGCCACGTAGCCGCGGGTGCGCAGCGTCAGACCCAGTTCCAGGCCGACGTCGACGGCCCACTCCTGTTCTGCGGTGAGGTTGTCGACGGCGGCCTCGGTGCCTTCCGGGACGCGGGCGAGGGCCTCGCGCAGGAGGCGGACGGCGAGGCGCTTGGAGGTGGCGGCGAGGAGCCGGACGGTGCCGCCGTCGCGGTAGCAGTAGCCGGTGCCGGCCAGGGTGTCCGCGATCAGGAGTTCCTCGTGGTGGGCGAGCATGAAGCCGTGGTCGGGGCCGTGGGCGGCCCCGCGCACCCGGCGGTCCACCGAGTCCAGCAGGTGGCGGTGGGTCGCGTTGCCCGCGTGCACCGGGATGTCGCCCGGGTCGAGCAGCCCGGCCCGGTCCACCGGACCGGTGAGCGTCATCGCGGGGTGCAGCGTGAACCCGGCCAGCCGGTAGCGGCGGGCCGCCGCGGGGGACGGCGAGGCGCACAGCATCCCGCGCAGGCAGCCCCGGCCGTACTCCATCGAGCGCTCCAGCAGGAGCCGTCCGACGCCCTTGCCCTGGGCGGAGGGCGCCACCACCAGCAGCGACAGCGCCCAGAGGCCCTCGCGGCGCAGCGCCAGCGCCGCGCCGACCGGTTCGCCGTCCTGCTCGGCGACCCAGCAGCCCTCGGGGTCGGTGCGGGCCAGGTGGCGGGCCTTGGCGATGCCGCGGACGGTGCGGCGCCGGTCGGCCTCGGTGACGGGCGCGTCGGCCGGGCGGCCGGCCAGGTCGCCGAAGGCGGCCCGGCTGATCCGCTCGACCGCCTCGGCGTCGGCGGGGGTGTCCTGGAGCCGGCGAATGAGCACGGTCACATCCTGCTGCGATCCGGGAGCGGGCGGTAGCGGTTTGCCGAACTGGGCGATGACCTGCTCCGCCCGGTGTGCGAGCATGGACGCGTGGGGGAGTGGGCGACGAAAACGTCCCCCGAACGCACCACCTACCGGAAATGAATCCGGGAGGCCGCTGGTTGGCACTGGCGGATCACAGTCGTCACAGACCGGGAGTAAGCATGACCGTCCAGGACGAGACCACCGTCGAGAGTGGCATTCTCCTCACCGATGCCGCCGCGGCCAAGGTCAAGGGCCTGCTGGAGCAGGAGGGCCGCGACGACCTGTCGCTGCGTGTCGCCGTGCAGCCCGGCGGCTGCTCGGGCCTGCGCTACCAGCTGTTCTTCGACGAGCGTTCGCTGGACGGCGACGTCGTGAAGGACTTCAACGGTGTGAAGGTCGTCACCGACCGGATGAGCGCCCCGTACCTGGGCGGCGCCACCGTCGACTTCGTCGACACCATCGAGAAGCAGGGCTTCACCATCGACAACCCGAACGCCACGGGCTCCTGCGCCTGCGGCGACTCGTTCAGCTAAGCCGGTCGCACCACCGGCACGCCGAGGGCGGCTCCCCCGTGGGGGAGCCGCCCTCGCGGCGTTCTCAGCGCGGGCCGCCCACCGCGTCGGTGGCCGGCGGCAGCTGCTCGCCGGTGGCCAGGTCGACCACCCCGCCGCTGGTGACCGGCTTGCTGAGCGTCGCGGTGACCTGCTGGCCCTTGATGATCTGCGGGCAGGCCTGGCCGCGCGGCGCGGTCTCGGTGATCACCACCCGGACCTTCAGCACCGGCGGAGTGTCCTCCTCCACCTTCAGCCCGTACTTGTCGCACACCCCGGCGAAGAAGAACACCGTCAGCCGGGTCGGGCTCTCCAGCCGGTACCCGGTCGCGGGGATCTTCACCGGCGTCGGCGTCGGCTCACCCACCGCGATCCCCGGGCTGGTCGGCTGCGCGGGCGAACCCGAGGGCTGCGGGGTCGGGCTCGCGGACGGGGTCGACGGGGCCGAGGAGGCGGGCGCGCTCGGCGACCCGGACGCGCTCGGCGAGGCCGCGGTACCCGAGGGCGCGCCGCTCGACGCGGCGCTCGGCCCGGAACCGCCGCACGCGGTCAGCAGCCCGGCGGCGAGGGCCGCTCCGGCGAGCGCGGCGGCCAGCCGGCGGGTGCGCGGGGCCTTGGTGGAGACGGCTGCGGTCCTGTCGTCCATGATCTGCGTTCCTCCCGAGGGTCACGCGGCTCCGCCGTGCCGGCGGTACCGCGCGGATTTGACGTGCCCCGGAGGAAACCGGTTCCGGTCTAACTGTCGTACTCCGACATCCCCGCCACCACGCGCCGGGCCGCCACCGGGACCCAGACGCTCGACGCGACCTTCGGCAGCGCGGCCTTCGGGCCGGGCGCGGCGGTCGGCCAGAACCGGACCAACCGGCGCGAGGAGCTGAGCAGCTCGGCCATCGACTCGGCACCGGAGTCGTCGGGGCTGCCCGGAATCCATCCGGGGGAGTGACTCGTCACCATCGGTACACCACTCCGATCGCCGTGCCGCGGCCACACTGCCGCGGACCTGGGCGGGGGTCGCGTCCGACCCCCGCGCTTGCGACCCTAGGACGGTCGGGGCCCGAGCGACAGGGCTACTCAGGGGTAGTACCTGTTCGGTCCGTACCGGCCGCGCACCCTCCGCGCTGTACCGTAGGTGAGTTGTTGTCCCCGCTCCGGCCACCGCCGGGCCGCCCGAGGAGACCCCCGTGCGCATCGCCGTCGCCGGCTCGATCGCCACCGACCACCTGGCCACCTTCCCCGGTCGCTTCTCCGACCAGTTGATGCCCGAGCAGCTGCACACCGTGTCGCTGTCGTTCCTGGTCGACACCCTGGACATCCGCCGCGGTGGAGTCGGCCCCAACATCGCCTTCGGCATGGGCCTCCTGGGCCTGCGCCCGGTCCTGGTCGGCGCGGCCGGCGGCGACTTCGCCGAGTACCGCAGCTGGCTCGACCGGCACGGCGTCGACACCCACTCGGTGCACATCTCCGAGACCCGCCACACCGCCCGCTTCATGTGCACCACGGACCAGGACCACAACCAGATCGCCTCCTTCTACACCGGGGCGATGGCCGAGGCCCGCAACATCGAGCTCAAGCCGATCGCCGACCGGGTCGGCGGGCTGGACCTGGTGCTGATCGGGGCCGACGACCCGGCCGCGATGGTCCGCCACACCCAGGAGTGCCGGACCCGCGGCTACGCCTTCGCGGCCGACCCCTCGCAGCAGCTCGCCCGCCTCGAGGGCGAGGAGATCCGGGAGATCGTCGACGGCGCCGCGTACCTCTTCACCAACGAGTACGAGGCCGCGCTGATCGAGTCCAAGACCGGCTGGTCCCCGGCGGAGATCCTGGACCGCGTCGGCACCCGGGTCACCACGCTCGGTGCGAAGGGTGTCCGCATCCAGCGCCGCGGCGAGCCCGACATCGTGGTCGGCTGCCCCGCGGAGGAGCGCAAGGCCGACCCCACCGGCGTCGGCGACGGCTTCCGCGCGGGCTTCCTGGCCGGCCTCTCCTGGAACCTCGGCCTGGAGCGCGCCGCGCAGATCGGCTGCATGCTCGCCACCCTGGTCATCGAGACCGTCGGCACCCAGGAGTACGAGCTCCGCGGCGGCCACTTCCTGGACCGCTTCGAGACCGCCTACGGCGTCGAGGCGGCGGACGAGATCCGCACCAAGCTCAGCCGCTGAGTATTCAGGGGCTCGGGGAACTGCGAGGCGAGTGACCCCCGCCGTTCCCCGGGCCCCTGCTTCGCTTTCACTTCTCCACGAGGTAGGAGACGCCGTTCGCGATCGGGGTCTCGCCGAGGTAGGTGTGGCCACACATCTCGCACCAGGCGGGGATGTCGAGGCGAGCGGCCTCGTCGTCGGAGAGGACGGCGATGCGGGCGCCCGGGGGGAGGTCCTTGATGTGCTTGGCGAGTTCGATGACGGGGATCGGGCAGCGCTTGCCGAGGGTGTCGAGGACCCGGGTGTCGGTGGGGGCGGGGAGGTCGAGGCCGAGGGGGGCGCGGACGGTGGCGACGATGTCGGGGAGGACGGCGAGGAAGCCGTCGACCTCGGCGGGGGTGGTGCCGGGCGGGAGCGAGACCCGGACGTTGCCCTCGGTGAGGACGCCCATCGCGGCCAGCACGTGACTGGGGGTCAGCGTGCTGGACGTGCAGGAGGAGCCGGAGTTGACGGCGAAGCCGGCCTTGTCGAGTTCGCCGAGCAGGACCTCGCCGTCGACGTAGAGGCAGGAGAAGGTGACCAGGTGGGGCAGCCGCTCCACCGGGTGGCCGAGCACCTCGGTCTCGGCGACGAGTCGCGGGACGCGCTCGCGGATCAGGTCCACCAGCGCGGTGAGCCTGGCGTTCTCGGCGTCGGCCTCGGCGCGGACGGCGCGCAGCGACGCGGCGGCGGCGATGATCGCGGGGAGGTTGGGGTAGCCGGGGACCCGGCCGCGCTCGCGGTCGTCGGCGGGGAGCGGGGAGGCGTACCGGACGCCCTTGCGGACGGCGAGGACGCCGACGCCGGCGGGGCCGCCCCACTTGTGGGCGCTGGCGGTGAGGACTGACCAGCCGTCGGGGACCGGGAGGCGGCCGGCGCTCTGGGCGGCGTCGACCAGGAGCGGCACCTCGCCGCAGAGCGCGGCGGTCTCGGTGACCGGTTGGAGGGTGCCGACCTCGTGGTTGGCGGACTGCAGCACGGCGAGGGCGGTGTCGGGGCGCAGCGCGGCGGCGAACTCTCCTGCGGTGACCCGGCCGTGGCGGTCGACGGGGACGGCGGTGGCGGTGTTGCCGTCGGCGGTCCAGTGCTCGGCGGTGTGCAGCACGCTGGAGTGTTCGACGGCGGAGTGGACGAGGTGGGCGCCGCGGCGGCGGTTGCCGCGCAGGGTGCCGAGGATGCCCAACTGGACGGCCTGGGTGCCGGATGCGGTGAAGACGATCTCGTCGGCGCGGGCGCCGAGGACCTCGGCGGTGGTCTCCCGGGCGGCGTCGAGCAGCATCCGGGCCTGCCGGCCGGAGCGGTAGAGCCGGGCCGGGTCGGCCCAGCCCTCGTCGAGGGCGGCGAGCATCGCCTGCCGGGCGACGGGGTGCAGCGGGGTGGTGGAGGCGGCGTCGAAGTAGGGCACGAAGCCACCGTAGACGACGCCCCTTACGGGGTGATTCCTCCCGGCCGGTGCGGCGTCCGACGGTCCGTCACCCGCGTGTCGCAGTGCGGTCGCCCGAGCGGCTGTGGGAGGCTCGGACGTCCGCCATGACCTGCGACTCCGTCCGCTCTCCGACCGCCCGGTGGAGGCGGTTCACCCCTCGGGGGCTGATCGGGTAGCCGGGCGGCGCGTTAGCGGGGGCTGCCCGTGAGTGCCGCATAAGGATGGAGTAGCGTTTGGCCCGCATAAGCATTCAAACCGTGCCCGTGGCCGGGCCGTCGGGGAAGACCGCAACGGACTCCCTCTGATGGTGCGTTCGCGGGCGAGACTTCGGGAAGGCGCTACGTGAGTCCCAACGGCTCCGACCGCTCGCCGCGGCGCACGATGCGGCGGAAGCTGCCTCAGGCGCTGGCACTGGGCCTCGTCATCGCGACCGCCACCGGCTGCTCGGCCAACGACCTGCCCAGGCTTGGCCTGCCCACACCCGTCACCAAGGAAGGCCCGCTGGTCCTTCACATGTGGCAGGGCTCGTGGATCGCCGCCCTGGTGGTCGGTGCATTGATGTGGGGTCTGATCCTCTGGAGCGTGATCTTCCACCGGCGCAGCCGCACCAAGGTGGAGATCCCCGCTCAGACCCGGTACAACGTGCCCATCGAGGCCCTGTACACCGCGGTCCCCCTCGTCATCGTCTCGGTGCTGTTCTACTTCGTCGCGCGCGACGAGGCCACCCTGACGAAGACCACTGCGCATCCCCAGCACACCATCAACGTGGTGGGTTTCCAGTGGAGTTGGGCGTTCAACTACGAGAACGGTGAGGTCCCGGACCCGGCGAGCACCACCGCCGCGTACGAGGTCGGAACTCCCGCGGAGCCGCCGACCCTGTACCTGCCGATCAACGAGTCGGTGCAGTTCCGGCTGACCTCCAAGGACGTCATCCACGACTTCTGGCCGATCAACTTCCTGATGAAGCAGGACGTCGTCCCGGGCGTGGTCAACAAGTTCCAGGTCACCCCGACGTCGTTCGGCACCTTCCGTGGCAAGTGCGCAGAGCTGTGCGGCACCGACCACTCGCGAATGCTGTTCAACGTGAAGGTCGTCACGCACGACGAGTACGAGCAGCACCTGAAGGAACTGCGGGCCAAGGGCCAGTCCGGAGCGGTGCCCTCCGGCATCATTCCCACGGGAAGTGAAGAGAAGTGACCATCCTCAACGAGCCCGCCGCGGCCGGTGGGGGAGCCGGGGCAGTCACCTCGGGGACCCAGCGGACCCGCAAGCCGGGCAACGCGATCATCAAGTGGCTCACCACCACGGACCACAAGACGATCGGCACGATGTACCTGGCGACCTCGTTCGCCTTCTTCCTGATCGGCGGCGTCCTCGCCCTGGTCATGCGTGCCGAGCTGGCCCGGCCGGGCACCCAGATCCTGTCGAACGAGCAGTTCAACCAGGCGTTCACCATGCATGGCACGATCATGCTGCTGATGTTCGCCACGCCGCTGTTCGCGGGCTTCGCCAACTGGATCATGCCGCTCCAGATCGGCGCCCCCGACGTCGCCTTCCCGCGACTGAACATGTTCGCCTACTGGCTCTACCTGTTCGGCTCGATCATCGCGGTGGCCGGCTTCCTCACCCCGCAGGGCGCCGCCGACTTCGGCTGGTTCGCCTACTCGCCGCTGTCGGACGCGGTCCGCTCGCCGGGCATCGGCGCCGACATGTGGATCATGGGTCTGGCCTTCTCCGGCTTCGGCACCATCCTCGGTGCGGTCAACTTCATCACCACGATCATCTGCATGCGCGCGCCCGGCATGACGATGTTCCGGATGTCGATCTTCGTCTGGAACGTCCTGCTGACCGCCGTGCTGGTCCTGCTGGCCTTCCCGGTGCTGGCCGCCGCGCTGTTCGCCCTGGAGGCGGACCGCAAGTTCGGGGCGCACGTCTTCGACCCGGCCAACGGTGGTGCCATGTTGTGGCAGCACCTGTTCTGGTTCTTCGGTCACCCCGAGGTCTACATCATCGCGCTGCCGTTCTTCGGCATCGTCTCGGAGATCATCCCGGTCTTCAGCCGCAAGCCGATGTTCGGCTACTCCGGCCTGATCGCCGCGACCATCGCGATCGCGGGCCTCTCGGTGACGGTGTGGGCGCACCACATGTACGTCACCGGACAGGTGCTGCTGCCGTTCTTCTCCTTCATGACCTTCCTGATCGCGGTCCCGACCGGTGTGAAGTTCTTCAACTGGGTCGGCACCATGTGGAAGGGCTCGCTGAGCTTCGAGACCCCGATGCTCTGGACGATCGGCTTCCTGGTCACCTTCCTCTTCGGTGGTCTGACGGGTGTTCTGCTCGCCTCCCCGCCGATCGACTTCCACGTCTCGGACTCGTACTTCGTCGTCGCCCACTTCCACTACGTGGTCTTCGGCACCGTCGTCTTCGCGATGTTCGCCGGCTTCCACTTCTGGTGGCCGAAGATGACCGGCAAGATGCTGGACGAGCGCCTCGGCAAGATCACCTTCTGGACGCTCTTCGTCGGCTTCCACGGCACCTTCCTGGTGCAGCACTGGCTGGGCGCCGAGGGCATGCCGCGTCGTTACGCGGACTACCTGGCCTCGGACGGCTTCACCACGCTGAACACCGTGTCGACGATCAGCTCGTTCCTGCTCGGCCTGTCGATCCTGCCGTTCCTCTACAACGTCTGGAAGACCGCCAAGTACGGCGAGAAGGTCGAGGTCGACGACCCGTGGGGTTACGGCCGCTCGCTGGAGTGGGCGACCTCCTGCCCGCCGCCGCGGCACAACTTCCTCACCCTGCCGCGGATCCGTTCGGAGTCCCCGGCGTTCGACCTGCACCACCCGGAGATCGCGGCGCTGGACTACCTGGAGAACCACGGTGAGCCGGCGAAGCACTTCGAAGGTGTGACTCCCGCGCAGTACGACCGTCCGTCGCTGGGCAACGGCAAGAAGGAGGGTGACGCCTGATGAAGGAACAGGGAAAGATCTTCGCCGGTCTGGCCGTGTTCGTGCTGGCGATCGCCATCACCTACTTCGTCTGGACCACCAAGTCGGACCACGGCCTGGAGGCCGCGGGCACCACCGCGCTGTTCCTGGCCTTCGCGCTGTGCGCCTTCATCGGCTTCTACCTGGCGTTCACCGCCAAGCGGGTCGACACCGGCGCCGGTGACAACCCCGAGGCCGAGGTCTCGGACGACGCCGGCGAGGTGGGCTTCTTCGCCCCGACCAGCTGGCAGCCGCTCTCCCTGGCGATCGGTGGCGCGCTGGCCTTCCTGGGCGTCATCTTCGGCTGGTGGCTGCTGTTCTGGTCGATCCCGATCATCCTGGTCGGCCTCTTCGGCTGGGTCTTCGAGTTCTACCGCGGCGAGAACCAGAACCAGTAGTTCCGCTCCGCGCAATCCGAGCGACGGGCCGGGCACCCCTCCGGGGGGTGTCCGGCCCTCGTCGTTCCCCCGCGCGGGGTAGCACGGAGTGCCGCCCGGGTGACCCCTTCCTACGCTCTGAGGCAGGTTCAAACCCCTGGGAGGTTCCGTTGAAGGGCTCTCGGATAGTTGGAAGCACCCGCACCGCGCTGGCCGCCCTGCTGGTCATCACCCCGGCCGCGGCCTGTTCCACCGGCAGCGGGTCGAGGTCGGGGAAGGCGGCGGTCCACCCGATCGACGTCGCCCCGCTGATCCACACCTCGGCCGGCACCGGCAAGGCCGACCCGGCGCAGCCGTACACCGTCAGCACCGACGGCACCTCGACCATCGGCGAGGTCACCGTGACCGGCCCGGACGGGCAGCCGGTGGCCGGCGAGCTGACCGCCGACAAGCAGCACTGGAAGACCACCGCCCCCCTGCGGGCCGGCGCCGCGTACACCGTGAAGGTCGCCGCCGCGGACGGGAAGGGCGGGCAGGGCCAGGAGGACACCACGTTCACCACCGCCGACCCGCAGCACGTCATCACCGCTCAGCTCGGCCCGGACTCCTCCGGCAGCGGCGTCTACGGCGTCGGCCAGCCGCTCACCGTCGAGCTCTCCGATCCGGTCTCCGACCCGGCCGCCCGGCAGCAGATCGAGCGCGGCCTGACCGTCACCTCGCAGCCCGCCGTCACCGGCGCCTGGTACTGGGTCGACGACAAGAACCTGCACTTCCGCCCGCAGGACTACTGGCCCGCCAACACCACCGTGAAGCTCGCCTACGACCTGCCCGGCATCCGGATATCCGACGGCGTGTACGGCGGCGCGACCCAGTCGCTCGCGCTGCGGACCGGCGACCGGGTGGAGGCGCTGGTCGACGCCGGGACCCACGAGCTGACGTACAAACGCAACGGCGCGGTGGTGAAGACCATCCCGGTGACCACCGGCAAGCCCGGGTTCTCCACCCGCAACGGCATCAAGGTGGTGCTCGGCCAGGAGCCGGACGTCCGGATGAGCGGCGAGACGATAGGCATCCCGGAGGGCAGCAGCGAGTCCTACGACCTGGACGTGAAGTGGGCGACCCGGGTCACCTGGAGCGGCGAGTACGTGCACGCGGCGCCCTGGTCGACCTGGGCGCAGGGCAAGGAGAACGTCAGCCACGGCTGCACCGGCATGAGCACCGACGACGCGAAGTGGTTCTTCGACAACACCCGGGTCGGTGACCTGGTGCAGGTGGTGAACAGCCAGGGCCACGAGATGGAGCCGTTCGGCAACGGGTTCGGCGACTGGAACGTCTCGTGGGACGACTGGGTGAAGCACGGCGCGATAGGCAAGCCGGTGAGCACGGCGGTGCCGGTGGCCCCGGCGAGTGTGAACCCGGGTCCGTCGGCGCAGGCCGCCCAGCAGCGGTAGCCGGCCCACCGTCAGGTCCGCCCGGGGAGCGTGGTGCTCCCCGGGCGGACCTCTGTCGTCTACCGGGACGCGGTGGTGCGGGCGAGCGCGAGGTAGCTGCCCGCGGCGACCAGGACGCCGGCCGGGAGGGACAGGTCGACGTCGGCGAGCGCGTGGGCCAGCGGGCCGGTGTAGAGCTCGGTGCGCAGGCAGAGCGCCGAGGCGAGGGTGCCGGCGGCCAGGGCGGCGGCGCCGGGCCAGCTGACGCCGCCGGTGTACCAGTACGGGGAGGCGGGGGTCTCGTCGGTGAGGGCCCGGCCCTGGTACCGGTTGCGGCGGAGCAGGATGTCGGTGGCGTAGACGGCCATCACGGGGCCGGTGAGGGCGACCATGAGTTCGAGCATGTTGTTGACGGTGTCGAGGAAGTTCGAGATCAGCAGCGCGTAGAGGGTGAGCGCGACGCCGAGGGTGCCGTCCAGGGCGACGCTGCGGGAGCGGCGGATGCGCAAGCCGATGGCCTGCAGGGCGAGGCCGGAGCTGTAGGCGGTCATGGCGTTGTTGCAGACGCCGCCGAGCACGATGGCGAGCAGGAAGAGCGGCTGGAACCAGCCGGGGAGGACGGCGGTGAGGGCGGACTGGGGGTCCGTCATGTCCAGGGTGGTGGCGGCCAGGGTGCCGAGGGCGGTGAACAGGACGCTGGGGACGAAGCCGCCGAGCGCGGTCCAGCCGGCGACGGCGCGGGGCGAGGCGGTGCGCGGGAGGTAGCGGGAGAAGTCGGCGCTGTTGCTGTACGAGAGCGGCGCGGAGGCGATCAGGGCGATGCCCCCGGCCAGCGCGGCGAGCAGGTCGGTGCCGTGCAGCGGTTCGGCGGGGCGGTAGTGCCAGTCGGTGTGGCCGGCCAGGACGTACCCGGTGAGGGCCAGGAAGACCGCGAGGAGGGCGACGGTGAAGGGCCCGTAGAGCCGGACGATGGTGGCGTGGCCGTACACGCTGATGGCGAGGGTGGCGGCGGCGACCAGGACGATGATCGCGACCTTGAGCGGGGTGCCCGGGGTGAGTTCGGCGCGCTCGGCGAGGGCGAAGGCGGCGAGCGAGGCGGCGGCCCAGTTCAGGGCCAGGTAGCAGACCGAGACGAACCAGCCGCCGAGGGCCACGTTCACGCGGTTGCCGCGGACGCCGAACATCGCCCGCATGATCACCTCGCTGGGCGCGCCGGCTGCGGGGCCGCTGACCGCGAGCAGGCCGACGCCGGCCCAGAGCAGGTTGCCGGCCAGGATGACGACGAGGGACTGCCACAGGTCGAGGCCGATCAGCACCAGGGTGCCGCCGACCACCAGGTTGAGGTAGCTGACGTTCGGGGCGGCCCAGACGGCGAAGAGCTCGCGGGCGCGGCCGTGGCGCTCGGAGTCGGGGATGTGGTCGATGCCGTGGGCCTCGACCCGGCCGGCCCGGTCGGCGGGCGGTGGGGGAGTGGGGAGCTCCGTACGGGGGTCTGGAATCGTGGATTCCATGGAGTCCTCCGAAGTTTCGAGTGCGGGAGCCGGTGCGGGAGCGGGCGGAGCGGGATCCGGCTTGTCTATTGGTCGCACATCCAATAGCGTGCCGGGCATGTCGTCAAGCGTCCCGCCGAAACGGGTCCGCAAGAACCCCGAGGCCAGAAGGGCGGAGATCGTGGCCGCAGCGGCCGCGATCGCGCTGGCCGAAGGGCTGGAGTGCATCACGATGCGGCGGGTCGCCGAGGAGCTGGACGTCCGGCCCGGGCTGATCAGTCACTACTTCCCGGTGGCGGAGGAGCTGGTCGCCGAGGCGTTCGGCACCGCGGCGACCGGCGAGCTCGCCGAGCTGCTGCCCGCTTCCGAGACGGGACTGCCCGCGGTGGAGCGGCTCGCCCGCTTCCTCGGCCGGACCGCCGGACCGCGCTACGACGAGCTGAGCCGGCTGTGGCTGAACGCCCGTCACCTGCGCCGGTTCCGGCCGGCCCTGCACGAGCGGCTCGGCCGGCAGGAGGCGGCGTGGCGGGACAGCCTGACCGCGCTGCTGCGCGACGGTGTGCAGTCCGGGGAGTTCCGCACCCCGGACCCGCAGGTCACCGCGATGCAGGTGCTGGTCGTCCTGGACGGCCTCGGCGTGCACTCCGGCCCCGACCGGGCCGGTCGGCCCGCCGCGGTGCTCGGGATGGCGCACGCCACCGCGGAACGCGAACTCGGCCTGCCCGCCGGGACGCTCGGCACCCCACCGGAACCCACCCCCTAGGAGCCCCCGTGCACCCCGACCTCGTCCTGCTCAACGCCCGGCTGCTCGACCCGGGCACCGGGGCCTTCCTGCCGTTCGGCGCGCTCGCCGCGAGCGGCGGACGGATCACCCGGCTCGGCGAGGAACGGGAACTGCGCGCCCTGGCCGGGCCCGGGACCACCGTGGTCGACCTGCGCGGCGCGGTGGTCACCCCCGGCCTGACGGACGGTCACCTGCACCCGGTCTCCGGCGCCGAGCGGACCACCGGCGTCGACCTCTCGGCCTGCGCCGACCTCGCCGAGGTGCGGGCCGTACTGGCCGCCGCGGTAAGGGAGTTGACGCCCGGCCAGTGGCTGCGCGGGTGGGGACTCGACCCGAACGCCTTCGGCGGGCAGCCGGTCGCCGCGGACAGCCTGGCGCCGGTGCTGGACGGGGTGCCGACCGCGATCGACCTGTTCGACGCGCACTCCATGCTGGTCAGCCACCGGGCGCTGGAGCTGGCCGGGATCGACGGGCCGCGACGCTTCGCGCAGGGCTCCGCCGAGGTGGTGTGCGACGCCGCCGGGCGGCCGACCGGACTGCTGCTGGAGGACGCGGCCTGCGAACTCGTCGAGGCGGTCGCGCCGAAGGTCGGCTTCGCCGAGCTGTGCGCGCAGAGCGAGGCGGTGCTGCGGCGGATGGCCGCGGCCGGCCTGACCGGCGGACACGCGATGGACGCCAACGGCGAGAGCCTGGCGGTGTACGCGGCCCTGGAGGAGCGCGGCGAGCTGCCGCTGCGGCTGCGGATCGCCCCCTGGTGCCAGCCCGGGACCGACGACGAGGCGCTGGCGGAGCTGATCCGGCGTCAGGGCGAGGGCGGCCGGAACTGGCGGGTCACCGGGGTGAAGCTGTTCATGGACGGCACCATCGACAACGGCACCGCCTGGCTGGAGCACCCGGACTGCCACGGCGAGTCGACCGGCGCGTTCTGGCCCGACCCGGCCGCGTACAGCCGGGTCGTCGCGGAGCTGCACCGGGGGAAGGTGCCGACCGCCACCCACGCGATCGGCGACGCGGCGGTCCGGCACGCGCTGGACGCGGTGGAGCAGGCGGCCGCCGCGCACGGCGCCGGGGTGCGGCACCGGATCGAGCACATCGAGACGGTGCCCGACGACACGGTCGGCCGGTTCGCGGCGCTCGGCGTCACCGCCTCCATGCAGCCCACCCACTGCACCGAGTACACCCGGGCCGACCACACCGACAACTGGTCGCGGCGGCTCGGCGAGGAGCGCGCCAACCGGGCGTTCCGCTGCCGGGACCTGTGGGAGGCCGGGGCGCGGGTGGTGCTCGGGTCGGACTGGCCGATCGCGCCGTTCGCCCCTCTCGGCGTGATGGCCGGCGCCCGGCACCGGCGGCCCAGCCGCCACCTCGACCAGCCGCCGCACCTGCCCGAGCAGGCCCTCACCCCGCTCCAGGCACTCCAGGGCTACACCGTCAACCCGGCCTGGACGGCGGGCGAGGAGGACCGGGCGGGGCGGATCGCGCTCGGCTACCGGGCGGACCTGACGGCCTTCGCGGAGGACCCGCTGGCGGTGGGGGACACCTCGCTGGCGGAGCTGCCGGTGGTGCTGACGGTGTCGGGCGGACGGATCACGCACCGGACCGCGGACTGAGCCGTCACGGGCGCAGCCGCCAGAGCTTGAGCGGGCTCTCGACGGTGCCGGTGTAGCACCGGCCGCCCGGCGGCGGTGCGTGCCAGGTGGACGACGCCCATGCCGCCCTCGCCGAGCCGCCCCAGTACCTCGTAGGGCCCCACCCGCTCCGGGTCCCCCGCCTCCGACTCGTGCATCGCCACCCTCTCCGATTCCACCCAAGAGGGGTGTTCTAGGGAGAGAGTTGACGACCCGTAAGCCGATCAGTCGCGGGTGGCGTCCAGGGCGGTGACGACGGCGGCCAGGGCGTCGTCGCGGCTGAGGCCGAGGCGGGTGACCAGGGCGGCGTACTCGGCGGCCGCGGTGGCGGCGAGGCGGTGCGAGGTGTCGCCGGTGGGGGCGATGGTGGTGCCGGCCCGGCCGCGGGTCTCGACCACGCCGTCGGCCTCCAGCTCGCGGTAGGCCCGGGCCACGGTGTTGGCGGCGAGGCCGAGCTGCTCGGCCAGGGCTCGGACGGTGGGGAGCTTCAGGCCGACCGGGAGCTCGCCCGCGCGGGCCTGGGCCGCGATCTGCGAGCGGACCTGCTCGTAGGGCGGGGTGGGGGACTGATGATCGATCACCACGTGCACCCGCACAAGATAACAGGGCGTCAGGTCGGCCCGCCGCACATGCCAGAACCCCCGCCGGCCGGGGCCGACGGGGGTTCTGACGTGGCGTGACAGCTACACGGGATCAGTGGTGGCCGTGGCCGCTGGTGATCTCCTGGTACTCCTCGGTGGTGGGCTTGGCGATCTGGTTGCCCTCGCCGTAGAAGCCCTCCGACAGCTTGACCCGGGCCTTGGTGACCACGCCGGCCTTGCGGGCGACGCCGTTCTCGTCCGTCTCGGCGGGCAGCTCCAGCGGCTGGGGCTGCTCGTGGGCGGTGAGCGAGTGCAGGTCCTTCTGGTTCAGCGGGGTGTGGACCTCGATGAACTCGCCGTGCGGCAGGCGCTTGATGATGCCCGACTCGCGGCCGTGCAGCACCTTGTCCTTGTCACGGCGCTGCAGGCCGAGGCACCAGCGCTTGGTGACGAAGAAGGTCAGCACCGGCACCACGAAGAAGCCGACCCGCACCAGGTAGGTGATCGAGTTGATCGACAGGTGCAGGTGGGTGGCGAACAGGTCGTTGCCACCGCCGACCAGCAGGATCAGGTACAGCGAGATCCAGGCCGCGCCGAGACCGGTGCGGACCGGGGCGTTGCGCGGGCGGTCCAGGATGTGGTGCTCGCGCTTGTCGCCGGTCACCCAGGACTCGATGAACGGGTAGACCGCGATCGCGGCCAGCACCATCGGGAAGATCGCCAGCGGGACCATCACGCCGAGGTTCAGCGTGTGACCGCCCCAGACCGAGATCTCCCAGCCCGGCATGATGCGGATCAGGCCCTCGGAGAAGCCCATGTACCAGTCGGGCTGGGCGTCGGTCGACACCTGGTCCGGACGGTACGGGCCGTACGCCCAGATCGGGTTGATCGTCGCGATCGCCGACATGGCCGCGATGATGCCGAACACCAGGAAGAAGAAGCCACCGGCCTTGGCCATGTAGACCGGCATCAGCGGCATGCCGACGACGTTCTTCTCGGTCTTGCCCGGGCCCGCCCACTGGGTGTGCTTGTGGTAGAAGACCAGGATCAGGTGCGCCACCAGCAGGCCCAGCATGATGCCCGGGATGAGCAGCACGTGGATGGTGAAGAACCGCGGCACGATGTCCATGCCGGGGAACTCGCCGCCGAACAGGAACATCTGGATGTAGGTGCCGACGATCGGCACCGCCAGGATCGCGCCCTCCATGAAGCGGATACCGGTGCCCGACAGCAGGTCGTCCGGCAGCGAGTAGCCGAAGAAGCCGTCGAACATGCCCAGGACCAGCAGCAGGAAGCCGAAGACCCAGTTGATCTCACGGGGCTTGCGGAACGCGCCGGTGAAGAAGACGCGCATCATGTGCACGAGCATCGCGGCGACGAACACCAGCGCGGCCCAGTGGTGGATCTGACGGATCAGCAGACCGCCGCGGACCTCGAAGCTGATGTCCATCGTCGAGGCGTACGCCTCCGACATCCGGATGCCGTTCAGCGGGAGGTACGAGCCGTGGTACACGACCTCGGCCATGCTCGGCTTGAAGAACAGCGTCAGGTACACACCCGTGAGGATGATGATGATGAAGCTGTAGAGGCAGATCTCGCCGAGCATGAAGGACCAGTGGTCCGGGAAGATCTTGCGCAGGTTCGACTTGGCGAGGGTGTAGATGCCCAGCCGGCCGTCGACCCAGTCAGCAGCCGACTCGGCCTTGTTGGCGGGCTTGGCTCGGGTGCTGGCCGGCTTGGAGGCACCGGTGGTGCCGCTGGCGGAACTCATCGCGGACGCTCCCAGTAGCTCGGGCCGACGGGCTCCGCGAAGTCGCCGGTGGCGACCAGGAAGCCCTGCTCATCGGTGGTGATCTTCAGCTGCGGCAGCGGGTGGCCGGCCGGGCCGAAGATGACGCGAGCGCCGTCCGCCAGGTCGAAGGTCGACTGGTGGCAGGGGCAGAGCGCGTGGTGGGTCTGCTGCTCGTACAGCGAGATCGGGCAGCCGACGTGGGTGCAGATCTTCGAGTAGGCGAGGATGCCCTCGAAGCCCAGCTGCGCGGAGTTCGCGTCCTTGATGTCCTCCGGCGCGATCCGGACGACCATCAGGGCGTCCTTGGCGATCTGCTGCTGGAAGGTCTCGTCCGACTCCTCCAGGCCTTCCGGCTTGGCGAAGGTCAGCGAGCCCTGGACGATGTCCTCGGGCTTCATCGGCTGGTTGGTGTTCATGTTCACCAGCGCGATCGGCTTGGCCGGCGTGGCCAGCACCCAACCGGTGTGCAGGAGCTTCTTCTCCGGCAGCGGACCGAGGTCGCGCAGCAGCACCACACCGGACAGCGGCACCAGGGCCATCGAGCCGATCAGGGTGTTGCGGATCATCTTGCGGCGGCCGAAGCCGGACTCCGCGGCACCCGTCTTGAACTGCTCGATGACGTCGGCGCGGAGCTCGTCGTCCGCCTCGATCGCGTGGCGCTCGGCCGGCAGCTCGTGGTCCGACATCAGGGTGCGGGCCCAGTGGACCGCGCCCGCGCCGATGCAGAACAGCGCCACGCCGAGGGTCATGCCCAGGGCGAAGTTGAGCGCGCTGACGTGGCCCAGCGGGAAGATGTAGACGAGCTTGTCGGCGTCGATCGAGGCGTAGGACGCGATGAAGCCGATGGTCGCCAGCATCGAGACCACGAACAGCAGCGAGACCTGACGCTCGGCCCGCTTGGCGGCCCGCTCGTCGATGTCGGTCCGACGCGGCTCGTGGGCCGGCAGGCCCGGGTCGGCGAACGGGTCGTCGTGCGCGGCGACCTCGGTGCCGTGGGAGGCGGCGTGCGCCTCCGGCAGGTTCTCTGACATGTCGTGGCTCATGACTTCTTGGCCTTGGTGGTGTGGGCGGCGACCCAGATCGCGATCACGATGAGAGTGCCGAGACCGAAGATCCAGCCGAACAGGCCCTCGGTCACCGGACCGAGGCTGCCCAGGGCGAGACCACCCGGGTTGGGCTCATCGTTCGTGTGGCGGACGAACGCCACGATCTGGCGCTTCTGCTCCTCCGGCATGGTGGTGTCGGGGAACGACGGCATGTTCTGCGGGCCGGTCTGCATGGCCTCGTAGATGTGCTTGGCGTCCACGCCCTCCAGCGAGGGGGCGTACTTGCCGTTGGTCAGTGCGCCGCCCTTGCCCGCGAAGTTGTGGCACTGGGAGCAGTTGGTGCGGAACAGCTCGCCGCCCTTCGCGACCTGCTCGGCGTTGGTCGCCGGGTCGGTGGAGGGCTCGTACTGCTTGCTGTCCGGGGCGACCGGGCCGGGACCGAGCGAGGCCACGAAGGCCGCCAGCTGGTCGATCTCGGTCTGGGTGTAGATGTTCTTCTTGCTCGGGACCTGCGCGCCAGGCTGCTGGGCCGGCATGCGGCCGGTCCCGACCTGGAAGTCGACAGCCGCGGAGCCGACGCCGACCAGCGACGGACCGTCAGAACTGCCCTGGCCGTTCAGCCCGTGGCAGGAGGAGCAGCCGACGGCGAAGAGCTTCTTGCCCTCGTCGATGGCCAGGGACTGCGAAGAGCTGTCGGCCTGCGCCTTGTCGGCGGGCGCGAAAGCGGCGTACAGCCCCCCGGTGGCCGCCAGGGCGAGAAGTAGAACGACGACCGCCGCCAGTGGGTGGCGCCGTCGTGCGGAGAGCTTTTTCACGGATTAACCCCGGTGTCAGGATCTGGTCGGCAGCAGCCTGCCCCCGACTCCCAGGCGTCGACGTGACGCCGGGTCAGGGGCGGGGCGGCTGTTACTTGATCAGGTAGATGGTCGCGAACAGGCCGATCCACACGACGTCGACGAAGTGCCAGTAGTACGACACCACGATCGCCGCGGTGGCCTGCTCGTGGGTGAAGCGCCGCGCCGCGTAGGTCCGGCCGAGGACCAGCAGGAAGGCGATCAGACCACCCGTCACGTGGAGTCCGTGGAAGCCGGTGGTCAGGTAGAACACCGTGCCGTACGGGTCGGAGGACAGCGACAGGCCGTCCTTCTTGACCAGCTCGGTGTACTCGTAGATCTGGCCGCCGATGAAGATGGCGCCCATCACGAAGGTGATCGAGAACCACGAGCGGAGCTTCTTCACGTCACCGCGCTCGGCGGCGAACACGCCGAGCTGGCAGGTGAGCGAGGAGAGCACCAGGATCGTGGTGTTGACCGAGGAGAACGGCACGTTGAGGGCATGGGCCTTCTCGTGCCAGAACTCGGCGCCCTTGACCGAGCGGAGGGTGAAGTACATCGCGAACAGGGCCGCGAAGAACATCAGCTCCGAGCTCAGCCAGACGATGGTTCCGACGCTGACCAGGTTCGGCCTGTTGACCGCACCGTGCGCGTGTCCGGTTTCTGTTGCTGTTGCTGTCGCCACGACGGACATTATGTCGGTCCCTTATTCCGTCTTCACGCCGGGGGGTCTCCCTCGGAGTGTCCGGTGCGTGCGGTATGCCCGTGTCGCGTCGCGCCCGTTTTCTGACGGTTGTTCGGATCAGGTGACCCGGGTAGGCCGCGAGGGTGAGCTCCGGGCGCGGCGCCTTGAGCGAGATCGCGCCGGGGTCTCTTCAGGAGGGGTGCGCGGGAGTAGCATCCGGAGTGGACGTGGCCCGGGTCACACTGGGCCGTTCGGCCGGGGACACATATAAGAGGACGAGCACCAGGGAGCAGGGGCCATGGCGCAGCATTCCGACGAGACGCTCACCGTTCTCGTCTACAGCGACGACCGCAACACGCGCGAGCAGGTGACCCTCGCGCTCGGCCGCCGGCCCGCCGCGGACCTCCCCGCGGTCGAGTACCTCGAGTGCGCCACCGCCGCCGCGGTGCTGCGGGCCCTGGAGAAGGGCGGCATCGACCTGTGCGTGCTGGACGGCGAGGCCGTCCCGATCGGCGGGCTCGGTCTCACCCGCCAGTTGAAGGACGAGATCTACGGCTGCCCGCCGGTGCTGGTGGTGATCGGCCGCCCGCAGGACTCCTGGCTCGCCGCGTGGAGCCGCGCCGACGCGGCGGTCTCCCACCCGGTGGACCCGGTCGCGCTGGTCGACGCGTCGGCCACCCTGCTGCGGGCCCGGCTCGCGCGGCGGACCCCGGCCGGGCGCTGACCGTCCCCACCGGGGCGTCTCAACTGGAGAGAAGGGGACGGCAACCCAGGGCGGCCGTCCCCGCTCCCTCGATAGGCTGACTCCATCCCTTCCGGCCGCCCGCGGGCCGCCGGTACACGAGATGAGAGCTGGAGACGGCCATGGTGAACGTGCACTCTGCGAACGGCGGTAGCGACCCCGCGCAGGTGGTCCGCACCTGGCCCGACCTGCTGACCTCGCTGCTGAAGGGCGACGACCTCACCCAGGCCGACACCGCCTGGGCGATGGACCGCATCATGAGCGGCGAGGCCACCCCGGTCCAGGTCGCGGGCTTCACCATCGCGCTGCGCGCCAAGGGCGAGACCGTCGAGGAGATCTCCGGTCTGGTCGAGACGATGTACGCGCACGCCGAGCCGCTCGAGATCCCCGGCCCCGCGGTCGACATCGTCGGCACCGGCGGCGACCGGGCGAAGACCGTCAACATCTCCACCATGTCGGCGATCGTGGCGGCCGCGGCCGGCGCGAAGGTGGTCAAGCACGGGAACCGGGCCGCGTCCTCGGCCTCCGGCTCCTCCGACGTGCTGGGCCGGCTCGGCATCAACCTGGACCTGGCGCCGGCCCGGGTCGCGGAGGTCGCCGAGGAGGTCGGGCTGACCTTCTGCTTCGCGGCGAAGTTCCACCCCTCGATGCGGCACACCGCGCAGGCGCGCGGCGAGTTGGCGGTGCCGACGGTCTTCAACATCCTCGGCCCGCTGACCAACCCGGCCAAGGTCACCTCGCACGCCATCGGGTGCTTCGACACCCGGCTGGCCGGCCTGATCGCCGGGGTGCTGGCGCGGCGCGGCGCGACGGCGCTGGTGTTCCGCGGCGACGACGGCCTGGACGAGCTGACCATCACCACCACCTCGCACGTGTGGATCGTGCGCGACGGCGAGGTGACGGAGACTCAGTTCGACCCGCGGGACGTGGGCATCGAGCTGGTGGGCATCGAGGCGCTGCGCGGGGCCGACGCCGAGTTCAACGCGGCGGTCGCCCGCCGGGTGCTGGCGGGCGAACGCGGGCCGGTCCGGGACGCGGTGCTGCTCAACACGGCGTCCGCGCTGGTGGCGTTGGAGCTGGGGGATGCGCCGCTGGCCGAGCAGCTGGCGGCGGGGATGGAGCGAGCCGCGGCCGCGATCGATTCGGGGGCGGCGGCGGAGCTGCTGAAGCGGTGGGCCGAGGCGACACAGTAGGGAGGACATGCAGGGGCTCGGGGAACTGCGAGAAGCGGAAGGCGCCCACCAGCAAGGTCGCGATGTGGGCGGGGAGTTGCACGTGGGAGCGCGACCTGGCGGTAGGTGCATGGCCGCTCGCGCAGTTCCCCGCGCCCCTGACGGGGCACAGGTTGTCCGAGGGGTGGACGGGGCTTGAGACGATCGAGGCCTCGTGTAGGCTGACCGCAGGTCATGAGTGGCAGCGACAAGCCCCAGCTTGCTGTCCGGCAACCCTCCGTCCGTGGCGGGGTGCCCTGGGTGAGGACCGGGCCGTGCGGCGATCAGTCCGTGCGGCAAGCGCGGACCACCGGTCGATGCACCCCGGGGTCCTCACCCCGTGGAGGAGTGCATCCATGTCCGTGACCACCGAGATCTGTGCGCCGCTGGCCGTGCTGGGGCATGACGTCGAGGTTCCGCTGGCGTCGGGGGCGAAGGTCACCTACGCGGCGCTGGACTACGCGGCGAGCGCGCCGGCCCTGCAGCGGGTCTGGGACGACGTGGCGGCGTACGCGCCGTACTACGGTTCGGTGCACCGCGGGGCCGGGTACCTGTCGCAGCTGTCGACCGACCTGTTCGAGCAGAGCCGGCGGACGGTGGCGGAGTTCCTGGAGCTGCGGGACGGCGACCAGGTGGTGTTCACCCGGGCGACCACCGACTCGCTGAACCTGCTGGCGGGCGCGGTGCCGGCCGGGACCGAGGTGTTCGCGTTCGAGACGGAGCACCACGCCTCGCTGCTGCCCTGGCGGCGGGAGGGCCTGACGGTGCGTTACCTGCGGGCGCCGCGCTCGCACGCGGAGGCGGTGGCGGCGCTGGAGGAGGCGCTGCTGGGCGCGGCGGACGGGCCGAAGCTGTTCTGCGTGACCGGGGCGTCGAACGTCACCGGCGAGCTGTGGCCGGTGCGCGAGCTGACCGAGGTCGCCCACCGGTACGGCGCCCGGGTGGTGCTGGACGCGGCCCAGCTGGCGCCGCACCACCGGCTCTCGGTGCGGGAGTTGGACGTCGACTGGGTGGCGTTCTCCGGGCACAAGCTGTACGCGCCGTTCGGCGCCGGCGTGCTGGCGGGCCGCTCCGACTGGCTGGACGCGGCGGAGCCGTACCTGGCCGGCGGCGGGGCGAGCCGGACGGTGGCGCGGGAGCTGGACGGCTCGGTGGCGGTCGAGTGGCACACCGGCCCGGCGCGGCACGAGGCGGGCTCGCCGAACGTGATCGGGGCGTACGCGGTGGCCTCGGCCTGCCGGGCGCTGACCGAGGCGGGGTTCGACGCGCTGGAGGCCCGCGAGCGGGCGCTGGTGGCGAAGCTGACGGCGGGTCTGGCCGCGATCCCCGAGGTGCGGGTGCTCAGCCTGTTCGGCGCCGAGGCGGACCGGGTCGGCGTGGTGTCCTTCGTGGTGCAGGGCTGGAACAGCTCGCACTTCTCGGCGGCGCTCTCCGCCGAGTACGGGATCGGGGTGCGGGACGGGCTGTTCTGCGCGCACCCGCTGGTGCGCACCCTGCTCGGGGGCGAGGAGGCCGCGCCGAGCGAGTGCGGCGCGCCGGAGCCCTCGCTGCCGGGGGAGCGCAGCCTGAACGCGATCCGGGTGAGCTTCGGCGCGGGCACCCCGGAGGAGCACCTGGAGCGGTTCCTGACGGCCGTTCGGGAGCTGGTCACCGACGGCGCGAAGTGGAGCTACCGCAACGAGGGCGGGCGCTGCGTGGCGGCCGCGGAGATCGACCGGGGCCGCCAGCGCTGAGCCCGCCCGGGGAGGCGGCCGCTACTCGTCCAGGCCGAGCGAGAAGGCCGCCTCCAGGTCGTGCTGGGAGTAGGTGCGGAAGGCGATGTGGGTCTCGGTGTCGATCACGCCGGGGATCTTGTTCAGACGGCCGGGGATCACCTCGGCCAGGTCCTCGTGGCCGCGTACCCGGACCATGGCGATCAGGTTGTAGGTGCCGGTCACGGAGTAGACCTCGGTGACGCCCTCGATGGCGGCGATCGCCTCGGCGATTTCGGGGATCCGGTCGACGCTGGTGTTGATGAGGACGATCGCGGTGATCACTGAGCAACTCCTGTTCGAGAAGGTGCGCCCAGGGTATCCCCCGCCGGACGGGCGGCCCAGGCGAACAGCCAGCCGGTGGCGAATCCGATCACGTGGACCAGGTAGGCGACCCCGGTGCCGCCGGAACTGACGGACCACCACTGCAGGGCGAACCACAGGCCGAGCACCAGCCAGGCGGGGAAGCGCAGCGGCAGGAAGAGCAGGATCGGCACCAGGGTGGTCACCCGGGCCTTCGGATAGAGCCGCAGGTACGCGCCGAGCACCCCGGCGATCGCGCCGGAGGCGCCGACCAGCGCGCGCATGGCGTCGGGGGTGTGCGCCTCGGCCACCGCGTAGCCGTAGGTCGCCAGGTAGCCGATGGCGAGGTAGCCGACCAGGAAGCGCAGCCGGCCGAGCCGGGCCTCCACCGCGGGGCCGAAGACGAAGAGGAAGAGCAGGTTGCCGACCAGGTGCAGCCAGCCGGCGTGCACGAACAGCGAGGTCAGCACCGAGAGTTCGGGGACCTTTCCGTGGGTCGGCGGCAGCGCGCAGCCGGGGGCGGCGGGGGAGAGGGTGGCGAGTTGAGCGGCCGTCAGCGGGTGGCCGCCGAGCAGCTCGGCCGGGACGGCGCCCCAGCGGTGCTCGTAGCGCTGCTCGGCGCAGAGCCGGGCGTCGCCGCTGCCGTACAGCGGGTTCAGCCCGGACGGGCCCAGGACCAGGACCAGCGCGGACACCGCGAGCAGCAGGTAGGTGACGGCCGGGGCGCGGGCGGTCCGCGCGGCCGCCGGCGAACCGGCCCGGGCGAGGGCGGGGAGCACCATGCCGGTCAGCATTCCTCGGGGGCGCGGCGGTGACACCGGGCGCTGCTCCGGCCGGGTGAGCGTCCGCGCAGTGGACCGGGGGGCCGGGGGCACCGGGCCAGGCAATAGGCTGGAGGCCCGGACCATGGGACCAGCCGAGAGGGACCACTGATGACCATTGCCGCGCCGACCGCCGAGACCCGCTGGCGCTGCACGCTGTGTGGCAACCTGACCCGCTTCGACGTGACCCGCTCGTCCCGGGTGATCGACTTCCTGCACTTCGACCTGTCCGGTGAGTCGAAGGTCGAGGAGACCGAGGTGCTCGCCGAGACCATCGAGTCGGTGCGCTGCCGCTGGTGCAACGCCGTCGACCAGGTCGAGCTGGTGGCCCGTCCCGGCGCCGACGACGCCGCGGCCGACGGCGGCCAGCAGGGCTGACGCCACCCCACCGCCCCGCCCTCCCGTCCGCACTCCGGACGGGGGCGCGGGGCGGACTCGTCGGTGGGGTGCTGTCGGTGCGGCACGGTAGACGGGACAATTACAGGAAGCGGTGGTTCACGGCGGCGCGGCAGACGGCCGGGCCGGGCCGCCCGGACCAGGATCGGAGCCGAGGACAGTGGTGGAGGCAGCGAACGCGCCCACGGGCACGGACGGGATCGCGTCCATTCCTGAGCCCGGACCGGTCGAGGAGCCGGACGGTGCGGCCGAGGCCCTCGCGGAGCAGCCCGGCGAGGATGCCGCCGAGGCCCTCGCGGAGCAGCCCGGCGAGGACGCCGCCGAGGTGACCGGCCGGGCGCTGCCCGAGGGCGTGCGCCGACGGGTGGTCGGGATCGCCTCCGACGCGCTGGGCGGCATCCCCGCCGCCGAACTGCCCGCCTCGCTGCGCCCGTACGCCAAGTTCACGCCGGCCCGGCGGGCCAAGTACGCGGCGACCGCGCTGGCCGCCGCGCTGGAGTCGGAGCCGGCCTTCCGGATCCGGATAGCCGAGCGCCTGCGGCTGGGCCAGCCGGACCTGGTGCGCGCGCTGGAGGCGGGCACCGTGCCGGCCGCGGCCGACCCGATGGACGTCGCCGCGGCGGCCTACCTGCTGCGCCCGACCGGCTGGACCCGGCTGGTGCACGAGGCCGGCGAGGAGGCCGAGCGGGCCGACGCGGAGGGCGCGGCGGCCGAGGCGGCCAGGCTGGCCGAACGGCTGCAGGAGGAGCTGGCGGAGGCCAGGTCGACGGCCCGCGGCGAGCTGGAGCGGGTCCGCACCGAGGCCGAGGGGGTGCGGCGGGAGGCCGACTCGCTGCGCAAGAAGGTCCGCTCGCTGGAGGCCGACACCCGCCGGGCCCAGGCCGAGAGCCGCCGCCTGGCAGGGGAGTTGGAGGCGGCGAAGGCCGCCGCCGCGGCCGAGCGCAGCGCCGCCGAGAGCGAGGCGCGCCGGCTGCGCCACCGGGTCTCCGAGCTGGAGACGGCGGTGGAGACCGGTCGCCGCACCGCCCGCGAGGGCCGCAGCGTCGAGGACATGCGGCTGCGCCTGCTGCTGGACACCGTGCTGCAGTCCGCGCAGGGCCTGCAGCGCGAACTGGCCCTGCCGGTCACCGCGCTGCGCCCGGCGGACCTGGTGGAGGCGGTGGAGCCGGGCTCGGCCTCGCCGAACGACGTGGCCCGGCGCGGCCTGGCCGAGGACGATCCGGCGCTGCTGGACCAGCTGCTGGCGATCCCGCAGGTCCACCTGGTGGTGGACGGCTACAACGTGACCAAGACCGGCTACCCGCAACTGCCGCTGGAGCAGCAGCGGCTGCGGCTGCTGGGCGGGCTGGCGATGCTCGCGCAGCGCACCCAGGCCGAGGTCACCTGCGTCTTCGACGGCCAGGACCTGGACGTCCCGGTGATCATGGCGCCGCCGCGCGGCGTGCGGGTGCGGTTCAGCCGCACCGGGGAGACCGCGGACGAGCTGATCCGCCGACTGGTCCGGGCCGAGCCGCAGGGCCGTCCGGTGGTGGTGGTCTCGGCCGACAAGGAGGTCGCGGACGGGGTGCGGAAGGCGGGCGCCCGCCCGGTCTCCTCGACGCTGCTGCTCAACCGGTTGTCCCGGACCTGACCTCGGCTGACGGCCGATCAGGCGGCCCCGCGAGGTTGCCGGAGTGTGTCGGTGTGGTGAAAGCGTCCGGGGAGGCCGGTTCGCGGGCACCTGGGAGTGGACGCGAAGGCTTGGACTTCACTAGGGTCTGGCGTCAAACCTATATTCCGGACTATCACTCCTAGGGGTGAGTCCAGCAGGAAGAAGGAGCACCTCCCTTGGCCTCCCACCGCCGTCCCAAGCAGCCGAGCCGCGCACGGGTCTCCGTGCTCACCGCTGCCGCCGCGACCGCGGTCGCCCTGTCGGCCCAGGTGAGCGCGCACGCCGCGCCCGCGTCGCCGAGCAAGGACGAGGTCAAGGCGCAGGTCGACAAGCTGCTCGAGGAGCAGGAGCAGGCGGCCGAGAAGTTCAACGGTGCCAAGGAGCGCTCCGACCAGCTGCGCAAGCAGGCCGACCAGCTGCAGGACCAGGTGGCCCGCAGCCAGGAGCAGATGACCGAACTGGCCTCCGGGCTGGCCGCGGTGGCGGGCGACCAGTACCGCCAGGGCGGGGTGGACCCGTCGATGCAGCTGATGCTCTCCGCCAACCCGGACACCTACCTCGCGCAGGCGTCCTCCTTCGACCAGGCCGCCAGCACCCAGGCGGAGACCCTGAAGTCGCTGAAGGACCAGCAGCGCCGGCTGGACCAGCAGAAGCAGGAAGCCGCCCAGGTGCTGGCCGAACTGGACAGCCAGACCAAGGCGTTGAACGACGCCAAGGCGGACGTCCAGGACAAGCTCCAGCAGGCGCAGAAGCTGCTCAGCAAGCTCAGCGCCGCGGACCGCGCCTCGATCCTGGAGGGCACCGGCGGCTCCGCCTCCCGCAGCGCCTCCCGGGTCGACATCTCCAGCCTCCCGCCGGCCAGCGGCTACGCCGCGGTCGCGGTGAAGGCCGCGCTCGGCAAGCAGGGCGCGCCGTACGTCTGGGGCGCGACCGGTCCGAGCAGCTTCGACTGCTCCGGCCTGATGCAGTGGGCCTACGCGCAGGCCGGCGTCTCGATCCCGCGCACCTCGCAGTCGCAGGCCACCGCGGGCGTCAACGTCGGCCGTGACTGGCACAACGCCCAGCCCGGCGACCTGGTCATCTACTACGGCGACCAGCACCACGTCGGCATGTACATCGGCAACGGCCTGGTGCTGCACGCGCCGCACACCGGCGACGTGGTGAAGACCATGGCGGTCGACACCCTGCCGATCAACACCATCCGCCGGATCTGACGATCCGACGAACCGGACATAAGCCCACAGAGGGCGACAACTGACGCACCGTGACACGCCCGGACGGGTCGAGATCTCCCTGTGATCCGCGACACGTCCGGGCGTGTCATTTCTCGACCATATGGTGAAAATCAATAAGCTCTACGTTACAGGCTGATCACGGTCGGTCAGATTCGTAATCGAATTCGACGCAGAATCAGATTTTCTTCTGACAAGGATTTGAACGGATCACGGATCGGTTACTAGGGTCATGCCTCGACCACCGCAATGTCGATCGCCCATGGGGGGCGACGGCGGAGGTCGCCGCCGAGTCCGTGACACAGCGGGCGGGCCGTCACCACGAGGCCTGCCGACGGGGATGCCCCTGCGGGGGTGCTGTCGAACGGAGCCGGGGAACCACGTTCCCCCGGGGTGAATCGGTGTCAGGTCGGCCGTAGCAGCGGCCGGTGAGGCACCGTAGGGCTTCTTCCGGCCCGAACCCGTCAGCTCACCCGGTAGGCGGTGTGTGAGGAAGAAGGAGTCCGCCTTCGTGGCGTCCCATCGTCGTCCCAAGCCCGCAGGCCGTGCCCGGGTCTCGATTCTCACTGCCGCCGCCGCCACCGCCGTGGCGCTCTCCACCCAGGGCGGTGCGCACGCCGGCCCGGCGCCGACCAAGGACCAGGTCAAGCAGCAGGTCGACCAGCTCAACGAGCAGGCCGAGGTGAAGACCGAGGCGTACAACGCCGCGGTGGTCAAGCAGCAGGACCTGCAGAAGCAGGTCGGCCAGCTGCAGGACCAGGTGGCGCGCCAGCAGGACCGGGTGACCACCGTTCAGGACAGCCTGGCCGGCATCGCCGCCGAGCAGTACCGCACCGGCGGCGTCTCGCAGACCATGCAGCTGATGCTCTCCAGCAGCCCGGACGCCTTCCTCGGGCAGGCCGGCGCGCTGGACCAGGTCGGCTCCACCCAGGCCGGGCTGCTGAAGTCCTTCAAGACCGAGCAGGCCGCGCTCGACCAGCAGCGCGACGAGGCCCAGCGCAAGCTCACCGAACTGGACGTCACCGCCAAGGCCCTGAAGGCCGACAAGGAGGACATCCAGGCGAAGCTGGCCAAGGCCACCGACCTGCTCAACTCGCTCACCCAGAAGGAGCGCGACGAGCTGGCCGCCGCCGAGGCGAAGGCCGCCGCGGACTCCCGCGCCCAGGCCGACACCGCCCAGCGCGCCTCCCGCGACGAGTCCCGCCCGGACCTCGGCGCCGTGAAGGCCACCTCCGGCTACGCCGGGGCCGCGCTCGCCGCCGCCACGTCCAAGCTCGGCAGCTGGTACTCCTACGGCGCGGCCGGTCCGACCACCTTCGACTGCTCCGGCCTGATGCAGTGGGCCTACGCGCAGGCCGGCGTCTCGATCCCGCGCACCTCGCAGGCCCAGGCCGGCGCCGGCACCCGGATCGGGTCGGACATCTCCAAGGCCCAGCCGGGCGACCTGATCATCTACTACGGCGACATGCACCACGTCGGCATGTACGTGGGCAACGGGCAGGTCCTGCACGCCCCGCACACCGGTGCGCAGGTCCGCTACGAGTCGGCCACCGCGATGCCGATCAACACCATCGTGCGGGTCTGACCCAGGGTCAGCGCGAACGGCCCGACACCCCCGACCTGGGGTGTCGGGCCTTCGTCGTCCCGATGTCCGATTCGCGGTCAAATATTCGAAGGTGTCAGGGTTTGGACTGGATCGATCCGACTCGCTAACCTCTGCCCCCGAGCCCCCGAGCGGACGGCCGCCCCGCCGGGCGGCGGCGGAGGCGGCCGCAGGAACGGAGTCCTCGCGCATGTCGGTGCACCGTCGCCCCCCACTGCCGGGCGTCCAGCGGTTGGCCCGCGCCCTGGCGCTCACCGCCGCCGCCGCGGGCGCGCTCGGCGTCACGGTCGCCGCCGCCGGCGCGGCGCCGCTCAGCCCGGCCGAGCCGCTGGGCCGCAAGGAGGTCAAGGCGCAGGTCGACCAGCTGTACGACGAGGCCGAGCAGGCCTCCGAGAAGTTCAACGCCGCCCAGGAGCAGCAGCGGAAGCTGCAGGCCGAGGCGGCCTCGCTGCAGGACCAGGTGGCCGCCGGGCAGGACGAGCTCAACCGGCTGACCGGCAACCTGGCCGCGGTCGCCGCCGCCCAGTACCGCGCGCAGGGCGTCGACCCCACCCTGCGGCTGATGCTCGACCGCGACCCGGCCGGCTACCTGGACGGCGCCCGCTCGCTCGACCAGGCCACCTCCCGGCAGAACGACACCCTGCGGGAGGTCGCCGACCGGCAGCGCCGGCTCGACCAGCGCCGCCAGGAGGCGACCGCCAAGCTCGCCGAGCTGGAGAACGTCCGGCAGTCGCTGGCCGCCGCCAAGGAGGACGTCAAGGCGCGGCTCGGCCGGGCCCAGCACCTGCTGAACGGCCTCGGCGCCACCGAGCGCGCCCGGCTGATCACCGACGACGCCCGGGAGGCCGAGCAGCGCGCCACCCGCGGCGCCGACCGGGTCGACCTCGGCGACCAGCCGCCCTCCTCGGACCGCGCCGCGGTCGCGCTGGCCGCCGCGATCGCCAAGATCGGCTCCCCCTACGTGTACGGATCGACCGGCCCGCGCACGTTCGACTGCTCCGGTCTGATGTACTGGTCGTGGCGGCAGGCCGGAGTGACCCTGCCGCGCACCTCGCAGGAGCAGGCCTCGGCCGGCCGGCGGGTGAGCCTCGCCGAAGCCCGGCCCGGAGACCTGGTGATCTTCTACAAGGACATGCACCACGTCGGCATGTACGCCGGCGGCGGTGTCGTCGTGCACGCCCCGTACCCCGGGGCCCGGGTCCGCTACGAGAGCGTCAACGCGATGCCGGTCAGCTCGGTGGTGCGGGTCTGAGCCCGGACGAGCCCCTGGTCACCGACCTGCCCCGGGTGTCCGGGCGGCAGGTCGGTGCTCCGCTGTCCCGTCGCGCCGCCCTGCTGCTGGCCGCCGCCGGGGCGGTCCAGCTCTCGCTGCCCCGGGCGGTCGCCCCGCCCCGCCGGGCGCCGCTGGCAGCGCCCGCCGCGCCCGACACCCGCGGCGACGTCGAGCGGCTGCTCGCGCTGCGGGCGCTCGCCGTCCGGCAGGGCGACGCCGCCCGGCTGCTGGCGCTCGGCGCCCCCGAGGCCGAGGAGTCCGACCGGGACCTGCTGGAGCGCACCGCCGAGCTGCGCTTCGCCGAGTACACCCTGAAGCTCGGCTCGTTCACCGAGCCGCCGGCGGGCGCCGACCGGATCACCGTCGCCGCGGAGCTCGGCTACCGGCTGGACGGTGTCGACGACTACCCGGCGCTGCTGGAGCGGCAACTGGAGCTGACCCGCGCCGAGGACGGCTGGCAGGTGGTCCGGGAGACCCCGACCGGAGCGGTGGCGCCCTGGGACCTCGGCGCGGTGCGCGCGGTGTCCGGGCGGCGCAGCCTGGTGCTCGGGCTCGGCGAGACCGCCGAGCTGGGCGCGCTGGCCGAGCTCGCCGACCAGGCGGTGCCCGCCGTGGCTGCCGTCTGGGGCGACTGGAAGCCCGGCCGGCTGCTGCTCGAACTCCCGCTCACCGAGCAGCAGTTCGCCCGGCGGATGGACGTCGCCGCGGACAGCTACCAGGGCATAGCCGCGGTCACCCTGGCGGTCAGCGGCGCCCCGGCGCACACCCCGGCCGACCGGATCCTGGTCAACCCGGAGGCGTACCGGCAGCTCAGCGACCTCGGCCGCCGGGTGGTGGTCACCCATGAGGCCACCCACGTCGCCACCCGGGCCGACACCAAGCCGTGGACTCCGCTGTGGCTCTCCGAGGGCGTCGCCGACTACACCGGCTACCGCGGCACCGGCCGCACCGCCCGGCAGATCGCCCCCGAACTCGCCAAGGAGGTCACCGCCGGTCGGCTGCCCACCGCGCTGCCCGCCGACGAGGCCTTCACCGCCGGCGCCGCCGGGATCGGCCAGGCCTACGAACTCTCCTGGCTGGCCTGCGACCTGATTGCCCGTCAGTGGGGCCAGGACCGGCTGGTGGCGTTCTACCGGTCGGTCGGCGCGCTCGGCGCCGGGCAGCTGGACCGTGCGATGCGCACCGAACTCGGCGTCGGCGTGGAGGAGTTCACCAAGCGGTGGATCAGCGAGACGGCGAAGCTGCGGAGTTGAGCGCCGCCTGGAGGCCCGCGGCGTCCAGGAAGGCCGTGTGGGTGCCCGCCGTGGTGCAGGCGAAGGCCCCGGCCAGCGCGCCGGCCCGCATGCACTCCTCGACCGGGCGGCCGGCCAGGTGCCGGCTGAGGAAGCCGGAGACGAAGGCGTCGCCCGCGCCGTTGCTGTCCACGATCGGCGCCCCCGGGTCCAGGGCCGGGAAGTGGCGCGGCAGTTCGTCCTCCCGGGTGAGCAGGAAGCTGCCCGCCGCACCGGCCGTGGCCACCACCAGCTCGGCCCGGCCCTGCGCCAGGACCGTGCGCATCACCGCCTCCGGGCGGCCGCCGACGGCCGCCGCGGAGAGGAAGACCAGGTCCGAGCCGAAGGCGTAGGCCCGGTGGTGCTCCTGCTGTCCGTCCCAGGTGTGCAGGTCGGTGGAGCTGCTGCGGCCCAGGCGGTGGATCTCCGGGTACATCTCCCGGTTGACGTTGGTGATCGACAGGTGGACGTGCCGGGTGCGCTCCAGCAGCGGCAGCCAGAACTCCCGCGGCAGCCGGGCGTCCGCGGGGTGGCGGCCGTCGTAGAAGGAGAACCGCAGGCCGTCCCGGTCGACCAGGTTGACGCTGCGCGGGGTGCCGGCCGGGGCCGGGAGGTGGCTGAAGTCCAGCCCCCGGCGGGCGTACTCGGCGAGGATCAGCTCGCCCTGCGGGTCGGCGCCGAGGAAGTCGGCGAACTTGGTGCGCAGACCCAGCGCGTGGCAGCCGAGTGCGACGCCGTTCCCGGTGTGCGCCGGGTAGTCGACGACCGGGGGCACGCCGACGGAGTCGCGGTCGGCGGGCACCTCGAGCCGGTCCACCCGGACGATGGTGTCCACGCCGACGCCGCCGACGATCAGGATGTCGTAGTCGATCACCCGGTGATGGTGGCAGCGCACGGCAGTTGCTGCAAGAGGTTTCAGAAAGTTCCAGTCGGGGGTCGTGCCGGCTCCCGACGGACCGTCAGGTGCGGTCGGCCGGGGTCAGGTCGTCCAGCAGGTCCTGCTCGTAGGCGATGCCCGGGCGGACCGGGTAGTGCGGGGCGACCTGGTCGGCGGGCAGGACCACGGTGGTGACGGCCTCCGGGCGGCGGGTGGAGCGCCACAGGCCGCGCGCCGACACGATGGTGGTGGCCAGCAGCAGCAGGTTGCGGGCGGTCAGCACCAGCACGCCCAGCAGCTCGCTGCGGTTGACCGCGCCGAACATCACCGGGAACTCCAGCGTGGTCAGCACCGTGGTGACCAGCACCATCACGGCCGCCGGGCGCTGGCTGGTGCCGCGCGCGGTCAGGCAGACGGCGGCCAGGCCGATGATCCAGATCATGTACTGCGGGCTGATCACCCGGCTGGTCACGGTGAAGATCAGCAGCGCGCAGAGCGCCGCGTCGTAGGTGGTCGCGGTGGTCCAGCGGGCCGCCCGCAGCCGCCACACCAGCAGCCAGCCGAAACCGGCGACGGTCAGCGCCACCATCACCTTGGAGACCACTGGCACCCACGGCCCGAGGAACTCCACCGAGCCGTAGTTCATCGTCACCGTGCCGTGCCAGGCGCCGGCCAGCTTGGCGAAGTGCAGCGGCAGCGCGCCCAGCGACTCGATCTCGATGCCGCGCTCGGACTGGAACTTCAGGAACTCGAAGGCCCCGTTCATCCCCGCCGTCAGCAGGAAGCCCAGCGAGGCCGCGAACGCCGCCGCCGCCGTCCACGAGCGGCGGGTGCGCCGTCCGCGCGGGGTGCCGATCAGCGCCAGCAGCGGCCAGATCTTCACCAGCCCGCCGAGGCCCAGCAGCACGCCGCCGAGGGCCGGCCGGCGCAGCAGGGCCAGCAGGCCGACGATCGCCAGCGCGGTCACGATGATGTCGTAGCGGCAGTACACCGTCGGCCCGAGCAGCGGCACGCCCGCCACCCAGTACCAGGCGCCGTGGTAGCTGCGGCCCCGGCGGGTGCCGGCGCGCATCAGCAGGGCCATCGCCGTCGCGTCGACCACGCCGCAGATCACGAAGAACGACACCAGGTACGACCAGGGCAGCAGCCCCGGCAGCAGGATCACCAGCGCCGCGCCCGGCGGGTACTGCCAGGTCACGTCGTCCAGCGGGAAGGTGCCGGTGCGCAGCACCTCGTACCAGCCGTGGTAGATCACCGAGACGTCCGCCGTCACGTCGGTGCTGGCGATCCGCAGCACCCCGGCGAGCATCAGCACGATCAGCGTGCGGGAGACCAGCCAGCCGCCCGCCAGCGTCCACAGCGGCCCGCGGGCCGGCGCGGTGCCGGGGGCGGTGGACAGCGCCAGGTACTCGGTACTGCCGGACCGTCCGGCCTGGGCTGACTCCACTACGCTCCTTCGGTCGTCGCGTACACCGGGACACCACCTAGGACCCGCCGGGAACCGGTTCGGTTGCGGCGGCGTCCATGAGAACTTCGAGCCTTCCAGAACGGCGGCCCTCCCGGGCGCGTTCCCGGCGAACGGGCACGGTGACCTATCGTACGGACCACTCACAGGTACTCCGAGCACCACCCCGACCGAGCGAGCCGCGGCATGCACAAGACCCTGATCGTCACCAACGACTTCCCGCCCAGGCCGGGCGGCATCCAGGCGTTCGTCCACAACATGGCCGTCCGCCAGCCCGCCGGGTCCGTCGTGGTGTACGCCTCCACCTGGCGGGACGGCAGAGAGGTCGCGAAGTTCGACGCCGAGCAGCCGTTCCCGGTCATCCGCGACCGCACCAGGATGATGGTGCCCACCCGCCGGGTGACCCGCCGGGCCGCCGAGATCCTCCGGGCGGAGGGCTGCACCTCGGTCTGGTTCGGCGCCGCCGCGCCGCTCGGCCTGATGGCCCCCGCGCTGCGGAAGGCGGGCGCCCGGCGGCTGTTGGGGATGACGCACGGGCACGAGGCCGCGTGGGCGCAGCTGCCGGGCTCGGCGCAGCTGCTGCGGCGGATCGGCGCGGGCACCGACGTCCTCACCTACCTGGGGGAGTACACGCGCTCCCGGATCGCCCGGGCGGTGGGGCCGGAGGCCGCCGCGCGGATGGTGCAACTGCCGCCCGGTGTCGACGAGTCGACGTTCCGTCCGGACTCCGGCGGGGACGCCGTGCGGGCCCGGCTCGGGCTGACCGACCGGCCCGTCGTGGTGTGCGTGTCGCGGCTGGTGCCGCGCAAGGGGCAGGACACGCTGATCACCGCGATGCCGCGGGTGCTGGCCGCGGTGCCGGACGCGGTGCTGCTGGTGGTGGGAGGCGGGCCCTACCGGGCCGAGCTGGAGAAGCTGGTCGACTCGGTGGGCGTGCGGTCCTCGGTCGTCTTCACCGGCGCCGTGCCGTGGGAGGAACTGCCCGCGCACTACGGGGCCGGCGACGTCTTCGCGATGCCCTGCCGCACGCGCCGGGGCGGCCTCGACGTGGAGGGTCTCGGCATCGTCTACCTGGAGGCCTCGGCGACCGGGCTCCCGGTGGTGGCCGGCGACTCCGGCGGGGCGCCGGACGCGGTGCGCGAGGGCGAGACCGGCTACGTGGTGCCCGGCAAGGGGGGAGTGGAGGTGCTGGCCGAGCGGCTGGTGCGACTGCTCGGGGACGAGGGGCTGCGCCGCGAGCTCGGCGAGGCGGGGCGGCGCTGGGTCCACGACAGCTGGCGCTGGGGCATGCTGGCGCAGCGGCTGACGGGGCTGTTGGCTGCGGAGTGACAAAGCAGGGGCTCGGGGACCTGCGAGCAGCGGAAGGCACCCGGCAGCAAGATCGCGCTGCGGGTGGTCAGTTGCACCGTGGCGCGATCTTGCGGCAGCGGAGTGGTTGCGCGCGCAGTTCCGCCGCCAGCCCCAAGGGGGGCCGGGAGGTACCCCCAGCGCCCCTGACGGGGCACGAGGTCGGGGCGCAGGTTACCGCGCCCCTGGCGGGGCGTCAGCGGGTGTAGAGGGCCTCGACGTCCGCTGCGAAGTCCTTGAGGACCACGTTGCGCTTGAGCTTCAGGGACGGGGTGAGGTGGCCGCTGGCTTCGGTGAAGGCGGTGGTGAGGAGGCGGAACTTCTTGACCGCTTCGGCGTGCGAGACCGCCTGGTTGCCGTCGTCGACGGCGGCCTGGATGGCGGCGAGCAGGTCCGGGTCCTCGCGGAGGTCGGCGACGGTGGCGTCGGCGGGCTTGCCGTTGAGGGACTTCCAGCGCGGGAAGAACTCGTCGTCGACGGTGACCAGGCAGGCGATGAAGGGCTTGCGGTCGCCGACCACCATGACCTCGCCGATGATCGCGTGGGCGCGGATGCGGTCCTCGATCACCGCGGGGGCGACGTTCTTGCCGCCGGCGGTGACGATGATCTCCTTCTTGCGGCCGGTGATGGTGAGGTAGCCCTCGTCGTCGAGGGTGCCGATGTCACCGGTGGCGAACCAGCCGTCCTGGAGGGCCTCGGCGGTCGCGGCGGGGTTGTTCCAGTAGCCGGTGAAGATCTGCGGGCCCTTCAGCAGGACCTCGCCGTCCTCGGCGATGCGGATCGCGGAGCCGGGCAGCGGCTGGCCGACGGTGCCGATCTTGGGCTTGTCGTCCGGGTTGAAGGCGGTGGCGGCGCAGGACTCGGTGAGGCCGTAGCCCTCCAGGACGCGGAAGCCGATGCCGCGGTAGAAGTGGCCGAGCCGCTCGCCGAGCGGGGCGCCGCCGGAGATGGCGGCGTTGCAGCGGCCGCCGAGCGCGTTGCGGAGCTTGACGTAGACCAGCTTGTCGAAGACCGCGTGCCGCAGGCGCAGGCCGAGCGAGGGGCCGCCGGCGTCGAGGGCGCGGCTGTAGGCGATCGCGGTGTCCGCGGCGCGGTCGAAGATCTTGCCCTTGCCCTCGGCCTGGGCCTTGGCGCGGGCGGTGTTGAAGACCTTCTCGAAGACCCGGGGGACACCGAGGATCAGGGTCGGCCGGAAGGAGCCGAGTTCCTCGGTGACGTTCTTGATGTCGGAGACGTGGCCGAGCTTGACCGGGGCGATGGCGGCGGCGATCTCGGCGATCCGGCCCAGCACGTGGGCCAGCGGCAGGAAGAGCAGCACGGAGGACTCGCCGGTGCGGAACAGCTCGGGCATCCGGGCGCAGACGTTGCCGAGCTCGGAGAGGAAGTTGCCGTGGGTGAGCTGACAGCCCTTCGGGCGGCCGGTGGTGCCGGAGGTGTAGACGATGGTGGCGATCGAGTCGGGGCGGGCCAGGCGGCGGCGCTCCTCGATCACGGCGTCGGGGACGTCCTGCCCGGCCAGGGCGAGCGCGGCGATCGCGCCGTCCTCGATCTGCCAGGTGTGCCGGAGTTCCGGCAGGGCGTCGCGGACCTCGGCGACCACGGCGGCGTGCTGGGCGGTCTCGGTGATCACGGCGAGCGCGCCGGAGTCGCCGAGGATCCACTGCACCTGCTCGGCGGAGGAGGTCTCGTACACCGGGACGGTGATCGCGCCGGCGGTCCAGATCGCGAAGTCCAGCAGGGTCCACTCGTAGCGGGTGCGGGACATCACGGCGACCCGGTCGCCGGGGGCGATGCCGGTGGCGATCAGGCCCTTGGCGGCGGCGTGCACCTCGACGAGGAACTGGGCGGCGGTGAGGTCCTGCCAGTGCCCGTCCGTCTTGCGGCTGAGCACAGCGACGCCCGGGTGCCGCTCCGCGTTCTGGTGGACCAGGTCGGCGAGGTTGCCGTCACTCGGGACCTGGTAGCGGGCCGGAAGGCTGAACTCCTCGAGCAAGACTGCTCCTCGTCTGCGACGCTGCGGGACGTCAGGACGTTACTGCTCGGTAGACGAATTCGGCCAGGGGGGTCGGCCTCGTTGTTCCAAGCGTCACACCGCAGGTCGGGGTGTGGATGATCGGAACGAACCCTACGGCAGTCGTCAGGTGACCCGCCGGTAGGCGGACCGGGCGGGAAGCGCACCCGCCCGCCCGCGATAGCCTCTGCTGGGCGTACAGCAGCACGGGAGATCGCGGAGGCCGCAATGGCGGAGCACACCAGGTCGAGCATTGTCATCGACGCCACCCCGGCCGAGGTCATGGCGGTCATCGCCGACTTCGCCGCCTACCCGGAGTGGACCGGCGAGGTGAAGGAGATCGAGGTGCTGGCCAGCGGCCCCGACGGCCGCGCCACCGAGGTCCGGCTGCTGCTGGACGCCGGCGCGATCCGCGACGAGCACGCCCTCGCCTACACCTGGGACGGCGACCGCGAGGTCAGCTGGACCCTGGTCCGCAGCCAGATGCTGCGCTCGCTGGACGGCTCCTACACCCTCGCCCCCGCGGGCAAGGCCACCGAGGTGACCTACCAGCTGGCCGTGGACGTGAAGATCCCGATGCTCGGCATGATCAAGCGCAAGGCGGAGAAGGTCATCATCGACCGGGCACTGGCCGGGCTGAAGAAGCGCGTCGAGGGCTGACCGGGCGCGTGGCCACTCGTACCGTCCTGGTCAGCGGCCCGGACGCGGCCCGCATCGCGGCCGCCACCGCACTGCAGCACGCCCGGCAGGGCCGCGACACCCTGCTGCTGGCCGCCGACGACCCGCACCGCGCCGTCGACGCGCTGCTCGACGCCCGCCTCACGCCCCGACCCGTCCGGTACGACGCGCACCTGACGGTGGCCCGGATCGACGAGCAGGCCGCCTTCAGCGCCGCCCTCGACGGCTACCGCGACAAGCTCGCCCCCGCGCTCGACCTGATCGGCGCCGAACCGCTCGACCCCGAGGAGCTCGGCCCGCTGCCCGGCACCCGCGCCCTCGCCCTGCTGCGCGCGCTGCCCCGGGCCGCCGCCGAGGTGCTGGTGGTCGCCGCCCCGCCGCCCGCCGAACTGATCGCCACCCTCGCGCTGCCCGAGCAGCTCGACCGCTACCTGACCCGGCTGCTGCCCGAGCAGCGGCAGGCCGCCCGGGCGCTGCGCCCGCTGCTGGCCGCGGTGGCCGGGATGTCGATGCCCACCGACCGGCTGTTCGAGGCCCGGGCCGCCGCGGCGGGCGCCATCGCCGAGGCCCGCGCCGCGATCACCGCGCCCGGCACCACCGTCCGGCTGGTGCAGGACGCCGCCCGTCCCGACCCCGGCGGCCTGGCCCGGATCCGGGCCGGCCTCGCGCTGCACGGCCTGGCCCTGGACGCGGTGGTCGCGCACGGCGCGCTGCCCGCCGCCGCGGTGGACTCCCCGGACGACTGGCTGGCCCGCACCGCCCACCGGCAGCGCGAGCAACTCGCAGCGCTTGCCGGGCAGTTGGACGTCCCGCTGCTGACCACCCGGCAGCCCGACAGCACCCTGGAGACGCTCGCCGAGCAGCTCTACGCGGCCGGCCACCCCGCCACGCCCGCCCCCGCCGATCCCTGGGTGGAGGACCGGCTGGCCGAGGACGGCCTGCTGCTGTGGCACCTGCCGCTGCCCGGCGCCGACCGTGAGGAACTCGAACTGCTGCGCCGCGGCGACGAGTTGGTGGTCGGTGTGGGCGCCTACCGGCGGGTCCTGGCACTCCCGTCGGCGCTCCGCCGTTGCACCGTCGGCGGGGCGGGACTGGCCGCCGGGGTGCTGTCGGTGCGGTTCGCGCCGGACCCGGCGTTGTGGCCGCGCGGGCTCTGAGTCGCGCGGGAGACACGAGAGAGGGAGTGCGTGGTGGGTGCTGAGGAGCCGGGTGCGGGCGGAGATTTCGCGCCGCTGGTCGACGAGGTGCGGAAGTTCGCGACCGCACTCGGAGTGAAAGCGGTGGAGGTCGGCGGAAAGCTCCGCGAGTCCAACCCGGAGGTGTACGGACACCTCGCCGCGGCCGGCGGCGAGCTGCTGGCCGCCTACCGCGCGGCGGTCGCCGGGCACGAACGCCGCTGGTCGGCGCCCCAACACGCCGAGACCGAGCGGGTGGACCTGGACGAGCCCGCCGAGGCGTCCGACAACTAGTTAAGCCGCGACGTGGGCTTCGTGACGTTATGATCTCAGGCAATCACGGAATGGCGTCGTCAATATGACTTGTGAAGGCAGTCTGGGCGGTCTCTCCCGGATTGTCTTCGAATAATGTATGCCGGACTGTGTACGTGGGCACCCCTCAGCCGGTACCGTTCCGCTGAGCGGGAACGAGTGAATAGCTGAGGGACACATGGCTCTGACCATCGGCGTGGACGTCGGCGGTACCAAGATCGCAGCAGGTGTGGTCGACGAGGCCGGCGAGATTCTGGCCCGGACCCGGGTGCCCACCCCGGCCGACCCCCAGTGGGCGGTCGACGCCATCGCCCAGGGCGTACGAGAACTGAAGGAGCAGTACCCCGATGTCGCCGCCGTCGGCGTCGGTGCCCCCGGCTTCATCAGCCGGGACCGCTCCACCGTGATCTTCGCGCCCAACATCGACTGGGAGAACGAGCCCCTCAAGCAGCGCGTCGAGGAACTCACCGGCCTGCCGACGGTCGTCGAGAACGACGCCAACTGCGCGGCGTGGGCGGAGTTCCGGTTCGGTGCCGCGGCCGACTACGAGGACATGGTCCTGATCACCGTCGGGACCGGCATCGGCGGCGGCATCGTGCTGGACGGCCGGCTGCACCGCGGTCGCTTCGGCGTGGCCGGCGAGATCGGCCACCTCAACATGGTCCCCGACGGCCTGGAGTGCGGCTGCGGCGGCCACGGCTGCTGGGAGCAGTACGGCTCCGGGCGGGCGCTGCGCCGCTACGGCCGGGAGAAGGCCGCGGCCGACCCGATCGCCGGCAAGCGGATGCTGGAGCTCAACGACGGCGTCGCCGAGACCATCCGCGGCATCCACATCACCGAGGCCGCGGAGGAGGGCGACCCGCTGGCCCTCTCCTGCTACGCCGAGCTCGCCGACTGGCTCGGCCGCGGCATGGCCGACCTCGCCGCGCTGTTCGACCCGGGCGTCTTCGTCCTCGGCGGCGGCGTCTCCGACTCCGGCAGCCTGCTGCTCGACCCGGTGGCCGCCGCGTTCGAGACCTACCTGACCGGCGGCCCGCAGCGACCCCGCGCCAACGTGGTGCTGGCGTCGATGGGTTCGGCGGCGGGGATCGCGGGGGCGGCGGACCTGGCCCGCACCTGACGCATCGTCATGTGGATCCGCCCGGGGAGGGGAGTGCTCTCGTCGGGCGGATCTTGCTGTGCGCGGGCGGTTCCTCGCGCCCCTGTGGTTGCTGCCCTGCGGCGGCTTGTACGTCCCTGTTACTGTCTGTCAGGTGACGGACACTGGGATTGCGTTGGCGTCGTCCGGGGTGGAACCGGACGGGGCGCGGCGGGTGCGGGTGCTGAGCTACAACGTGCGGTCGTTGCGCGACGACCGGGCGGCGGTGGCTCGGGTGATTCGGGCCTGTGAGCCCGACGTGGTCTGTGTGCAGGAGTCGCCGCGGTACTGGAAGCCGGAGAAGTCGGCGGCCTGGCTCGCGCACGAGACCGGGATGGTGATCCTGGCCGGCGGCGGGCGGGTGGCGGCCGGGCCGCTGCTGCTCGGGCGGCTGCGGGTCGACGTGCTGGAACTGCGCGACGTGCTGCTGCCGAAGACCCGGGGCCTGCACGCCCGCGGCTTCGCCGGCGCGCTGCTGCGGATCGGCGGCGGCCGGCCGTTCTCGGTGACCAGCTGCCACCTGAGCCTCGACCCGGACGAGCGGCTGCGCCAGTTCGCCCTGTTGCGGCGTCAACTGCGGCCCGGCGAGCCGGGGGTGATCGCGGGCGACTTCAACGAGCACCCGGAGGACCCGGGTTGGCGGGCGCTGGCGGCCGAGCTGACGGACGCCCACGCGAAGGCACCGTGGGGCGGCACCGAGACCTCGGTGCCGGGCGACCCGTTCCAGCGGATCGACGGGGTGTTCACCACCCCGGACGTCGAGGTGCTCGGCTGCGGCGTGCCGTACCCGCTGCCGGGGGTGTCGGAGGCGGACCTGCGGGCGGCCACCGACCACCTGCCGGTGCTGGCGGCGCTGCGCATCCCGGCCGCGTAGCGGCACCGCCGGGGCGGCGCCGGTCAGACGACCGCGCCGCCCTGCGGGTCGTCGGGCTCGTCCTCGTCGCGGTCCTTCATCCGGGCGACCAGGGTGCCGAAGCCGCCGAGGAAGGCGAGCACGCCGACCCAGGCCGGCCAGCCGGAGACCTCGCGCCAGACCAGCGCGTCGAACAGCAGCAGCGCCGGGCCGCCGAGCACGGCCAGCCAGGCGAACTTGGCGGTGGTGTCGGCGGGCGGCAGCGGCGGGGGCTCCGGCGGGACGAAGTGGCCCTCGTCCTCGTCCTCGGCGACGGAGTAACTGCGCGGGCCGTCCTCGGGGCGCGGGATCGGGCGGGGGGCGAAGCCGGCCAGCGAGTTGAGGCCGGGGTCGGCGCGGCGCTCCGGACGCTCGGGCTGGGTGCGGACGTTCTCCGCCTCCGGCCAGGCCGGGTCGGTCAGGTCGACCGGCTCGTCGAACTGGGCGACCAGCGCGGCGAAGATCTCGTCCTGTTCGGCCTGGCTGCCCGCGGCGGGACGGCGCGGCGAAGGATCGGGCGCGGGCTGGGCGGTGGGCTCGCCGGACGCCGCGGCGTCGCGGGGCAGGTCCTCGTCGTCGTTCGCCTTGCTCGTCTCGTTCACAACCGGCCTTTCAGCCCGAGTGGTTCCCGGCATCGACCGCCGCTGCCGGGGCCAGCCGCCGGACGAAGTCGAGGCTCGCCCCGAAGATCAGACCGGCGTCGTGGTCCAGCGTGGCCACGTGGAAGCTGCGGTCGAGCAGCAGCTCCGTCACATCGGTCGAGGATATCCGGGCGAGCACCAGTGCCGAGTTGCGCGGCGAGACCACGTGGTCCTGCGGGCTGTGCAACAGCAGAACCGGCTGGGCCACCTTCGGCATTCCCGCCTGAACGGTCTTCCACAGCCGGGCCAGTGACCAGGCGGCGTGCAGCGGGACCTTGTCGTAGCCGACCTCGGTGACGCCCGGCAGCGCGATGTCGCCGGCCACCCCGGGCAGGGTCGGCAGCAGGTGCCGGAGCACCGGAAGAAGTACCGTCCCGGGGTTGTCGGAACGCACCGAGGGGTTGACGAGCACCAGTCCGGAGATCCGCTCGCCGAGTTCGGCGGCCAGCCGCAGGGTCAGCGCGCACCCCATCGACAGCGCGCAGACGAACACCTGCTCGCACTCGGCGGCCAGCTCCTCGAAGGCCGCCTCGGCGGTGGCGTACCAGTCCTCCCAGCGGGTCTGCTGCAGGTCCTGCCAGCGGGTGCCGTGGCCGGGGAGCAGCGGGACGGAGACGGTCAGGCCCGCCTCGGAGAGGTGTTCCGCCCAGGGGCGCATGGACTGCGGGGAACCGGTGAAACCGTGGATCAGCAGCACACCGACCGGCCCGCCCTGGCGGCGGAACGGCTCGGCTCCCGGCAGCAGCGGCATCGACGGTCTCCTGGAGGTTCGGGGTGAGGGTGGCTCGATGGTCCCACGGGGGCGAAGCGCCGTACAGAGGCCCGCTCCGGGCGGCCCGCCGGTGCACGGGCGGCAATGCCGGGGCATTAGGATCGACCGGTCCGCACAACAGGAGGCCCCGGTTGTTCTACCGACTGATGAAGATGATCGTCGCACCGCTGCTGCGGATCTTCTTCCGGCCCTGGATGGAGGGCGAGGACAACATCCCGGACGAAGGTCCGGCCATCCTCGCCAGCAACCACCTGTCCTTCTCGGACTCCTTCTTCCTTCCCGCGCTGCTCAAGCGGCGGGTCACCTTCATCGCGAAGGCCGAGTACTTCACCACCCCGGGCATCAAGGGCCGGCTCACCGCCGCGTTCTTCAAGGGCGTCGGCCAGCTGCCGGTGGACCGCTCCGGGGCGCGCGGCGCCGGCGAGGCGGCGATCCGCAGCGGCATCGCGGTGATCGAGCGCGGCGAGCTGTTCGGCGTCTACCCGGAGGGCACCCGCTCGCCCGACGGCAAGCTGTACCGCGGCAAGGTCGGCGGCCTGGCCCGGGTCGCGCTGGCCACCGGCGCGCCAGTGATCCCGGTCGCGATGATCGACACCGAGAAGGTGCAGCCCCCCGGCCAGGTGGTCCCCAACTTCGGCGTCCGCCCCGGCATCCGGATCGGCCGCCCGCTCGACTTCTCCCGCTACCAGGGCATGGAGAACGACCGCTTCATCCTGCGTTCGGTGACGGACGAGGTGATGTACGAGATCATGCGGCTGTCCGGCCAGGAGTACGTGGACATCTACGCGACCGCCGCCAAGCGCCAGCTCGCCGACGAGAAGAAGGCCGAGAACGCCGAGCGCAAGGCCCAGCAGAAGGCGGAGAAGGCCGCGGAGCAGGCCGAGAAGGCCGCCGCCGCCGAGGCCGAGAAGGCCGCCGCCGAAGCCGAGAAGGCCGCGGAGGCGGAGAAGGACGGCGGCACCGAGAAGGACACCGGGGCCTGATCGGCCGTCAGGGGGGCGTGGTGAACGAGCACAGACCCGTCGCCGCGCCCGGCGGCCGCGTGACGCGGCGGCCGGGGGTGGCCTCGGCGGTGGCGGCCGGCGGGATGTCCGTCGAACTGCCGATGTGGCGCGCCATGGGGTACTTCCGGGTGCTGGCGCTCGGCTACGCGGTGCTTCGCTACTTCGCGTCCTTCCACGACTTCCTGCACCCGGTCTCCGGCTGGATCTACCTCGGCGCCCTGACCCTGTGGACGCTGGCCAGCACCCGGGCCTTCGCCGGACCGCAGCGCTGCACCTGGCCGGTGCTCGGCACCGACCTGCTGTTCGCGGTCTTCGGCATCGTGATGAGCGGCCTCATCGACACCCCCGCCCGGATCCACGGCGGCGCGCCCACGCTGCCCACCATCTGGGCCGCCGGCACGGTGCTCGGCTACGCGGGCAAGGGCGGCTGGCGGCCCGCCGCCTTCGCCGGCCTGGTGATCGGCGCGGCCAACATCTTCGGCCACGGCGGGATCACCCCCGACAACCTGCACAACATCGTGCTGCTGCTGGTGGCCGGCTGCGCGATCGGCTACGTGATCGAACTCGCCCGCGCCAGCGAGGCGGTGCTCACCCGCGCGCTGCAGGTGGAGGCCGCGACGCGGGAGCGCGAACGACTCTCCCGGGACATCCACGACGGGGTGCTGCAGGTGCTCGCCCTGGTCCACCGCCAGCAGGGCGACGGCGCCGAGCTCGGCCGGCTCGCCGGGGAGCAGGAACGGGCGCTGCGCGCCCTGATGACGGGGGCTCAGCTGCCCGAACAGGCCGAGCCCGGCGAGGAGCAGGACCTGCGCCCGCTGATCTCCCGGCACGCGGGCGAGCGGGTCACCGTGGCCGCGCCCGGCACCCCGGTGCTGCTGCCCGCGGCGGTCGCGGCCGAGCTCGCCGCCGCGGTGGCCGCCGCCCTCGACAACGTCCGCCGGCACGCGGGGGAGTCGGCGCGGGCCTGGATCCTGGTCGAGGACGAGCCGGAGGCGGTCACCGTCTCGGTCCGTGACGACGGCCCCGGTCTGGCGCCCGGCCGGCTGGCCGAGGCGCAGCGCGACGGGCGGCTCGGCGTCTCCCAGTCGATCCGCGGCCGGATGCTGGACCTCGGCGGCAGCGCCGAGCTGTACTCGGTGCCCGGCGAGGGCGTCGAGGTGGAACTGCGGTGGCCGAGGAGGGGTACGGATGGCTGACCAGCCGGTGCGGGTGATGGTGGTGGACGACCACCCGATGTGGCGCGAGGGCGTCGCCCGGGACCTCGCCGAGGCGGGGTTCGCGGTGGTCGCGACCGCCGGCGACGGCGAGGAGGCGGTCCGCCGGGCCCGGGCCAGTGCCCCGCAGGTGGTGGTGCTCGACCTCAACCTGCCCGCGCTGCCCGGCGTCGAGGTGTGCCGCCGGGTGGTGGCCGGCGACCCGGCGGTGCGGGTGCTGGTGCTCTCCGCGAGCGGCGAGCACGCCGACGTGCTGGAGGCGGTGAAGTCCGGCGCGACCGGCTACCTGGTGAAGTCCGCCGGCCGCGAGGAGCTGATCGACGCGGTGCGCCGCACCGCCGTCGGCGACCCGGTCTTCACCCCCGGCCTGGCCGGCCTGGTCCTCGGCGAGTTCCGCCGCCTGGCCACCGAACCGCCCGCCCCCGCGGCTCCCGCGGCACCGCAGCTCACCCCGCGCGAGACCGAGGTGCTGCGGCTGGTCGCCAAGGGGCTGTCGTACCGTCAGATCGCCGACCGGCTGGTGCTCTCGCACCGCACCGTGCAGAACCACGTCCAGAACACCCTCGGCAAGCTGCAGTTGCACAACCGGGTCGAGCTGGTCCGGTACGCCATCGAGCAGGGGCTGGACGAGGAACTGGGCTGAGCCCGGGGCCGCGCCGGCCCCGGGCCCGACCGGTCAGCCGCGGACGGCCGCCGCAGTGCGCAGCAGGTCCGCGACGATCTGCACGCCCTCCCGGGTCAGCACCGACTCGGGGTGGAACTGCAGGGCGGCGAAGCCCGGGCCGCGCAGGGCGTGGACGTCCCCGGTGTGCGGGTCGCGGGCCACCTCGACGCCCTCGGCGGCCAGCCGCCCGGCGGCGTCGTCGTCGCAGCGGGCGGTGAAGGTGTTGTAGAAGCCGACGGTCCGGCGGGCGCCGAACAGGTCGACGGTCTCCTGGGCACCCTGGTACGGGACGGCCTTGCGGGCCAACGGCAGACCGAGCTGCGCGGAGAGCAGCTGGTGGCTGAGGCAGACCGCGAGCAGCGGGGCGGTCCGCTCGCCGGTGCGGACGGCGGCCAGGGCGTCGGCGACGATCGGGCGCAGGACCGCCATCTTGGGGTCGGCCGGGTCGGCGGGGTCGCCGGGTCCGGGGCCGAGGACCAGCGGGCCGCGGTGCGCGGCGACCCGCTCGCGCAGCGCCGGGGTGTCGTAGCGCAGCACCGTGACGGTGTGGCCGAGCGAGCGCAGCAGGTGGGCCAGCATCGAGGTGAAGGTGTCCTCGCCGTCGACCACCAGGGTGTCCGACCCCGGCTGCGGGGCGGCGGGCTGCTGCATCCGCAGCCAGAACGGGGCGAGGCCGGCCCGGCGCGCGTCCAGGGCCGCCTGAACCCGGTGGTCGTCGGCCAACCGGGGCCGGGCGTCGGCGAGTTGGCCGCTGCGGGCCGGGCGGGCGCCGATCGCGGAGAGCACCCCGGCGGCCTTGGCGTGGGTCTCGGCGACCTCGGAGTGCGGGTCGGAGTGCCGCACCAGGGTGGCGCCGACCCGGACCACCAGGGCCCCGGTCGCCGGGTCGACGTCGGCGGCCCGGATGCAGATCGGCGAGTCCAACTGCTGCCCGCCGCTGGCGGAGCGGCCGATCAGGGCGAGCGCCCCGGAGTAGTAGCCGCGCCCGCCGCGCTCGTACCGGTCGATCACCCGGGTGGCGTTCTGCACCGGGCTGCCGGTGACGGTGGCGGCGAACATCGTCTCCTTCAGCACCTCGCGGACGTCCATCGAGGTGCGCCCGCGCAGCTCGTACTCGGTGTGCGCGAGGTGCGACATCTCCTTCAGCCGCGGCCCGAGGACCTGCCCGCCGAGGTCGCCGACGGTGCACATCATCTTGAGCTCCTCGTCGACCACCATGGTGAGCTCCTCCAGCTCCTTGGGGTCGCGCAGGAACTCCAGCAGCGACTCGGCGGTGGGCCCGCCGGCCGGGTAGCGGTAGGTGCCGGAGATCGGGTTCATCACCACGGTGCCGCCGGACTGCCGGACGTGGACCTCCGGGGAGGCGCCGACCAGCACCCGGTCGCCGGTGTGCACCAGGAAGGTCCAGTACGCGCCGCGCTCCTGCTCCAGCAGCCGGCGGAACAGGGTCAGCGCGGTGGCGGGCGAGAAGTCCTCCAGGGTGGCGTGGAAGTCGCGCCGGATCACGAAGTTGGCGCCCTCGCCGCGCCCGATCTCGTCGTCGATCACCCGCCGGACGATCCCGGCGTACTCCTCGTCGTCGATGTCGAACTCCCCGCCGCGCAGCGCCACCGGCGCGTCGGGCAGCGCCTTCAGCACGTCGGCCAGCGGCAGCGCGTACTGCTCGTCGACCCGCAGCGCCCGCAGCGGGGTGCCGTCCTGGCGGGCGTCGAAGCCGCGCTCGCGGATCTGCGCGTAGGGGACCAGCGCCAGCAGGTCGTGCCGGGGGCCGTCGGCGGGGACGCCGAGGCGTACCGGGAGGTCGGCCAGGGTGTCGTGGTCGCCGACCTCGCCGAGCAGCAGCTCGACGGTGTCCGGGGCGAGCCGCGGGGCGCGGCGGTGCAGCAGGGCGAACGCGGGGGCGCCGGGGGCGGTGAGCCGGGCGAGCAGGCCGGCGGCGGTGGTGGTCACGGCTGCGGGTGGTCCTTCCGGGAGTGGGCTGCGGGGGTATCCGCCGGTTCCGGGAGGGCCGTGACACTCGACACAGACGTCGACGGCCGCCCCGAAGGGCGGCCGTCGTGTCGTCTCAGGGACGCGCGATCCGTGGGCCGCCCAACGGGCTGGCCCACCACCAGGAGAAGGTGTGCGGCGCGGTCACGGACCAGACGATAGCCGATGCCCGGGGGCCGCGGGGTGATGTCCACGACCCGTCTCACCCAGCGGGCGGATGCCCCAATTCGCTTGTGACACCCCGTAGCCTTGGGTGCGTGACCGTGACTAACCACTCCTGGCAGTCCCTGCCCGCGGCGCAGCAGCCTGAATGGCCGGACCAAGAGGCTCTGCGCAACACCCTTGCGGAGCTCGCCTCGTATCCGCCCCTCGTCTTCGCCGGCGAGTGTGACCAGCTGCGCGCCCGGCTCGGCGCCGTCGCGCGTGGTGAGGCGTTCCTGCTGCAGGGCGGCGACTGCGCCGAGGCGTTCGACGCCGTCTCGGCCGACCAGATCCGCAACAAGCTGAAGACCCTGCTCCAGATGGCCGCCGTGCTCACGTACGCGGCGTCCGTCCCGGTGGTCAAGGTCGGCCGGATCGCCGGCCAGTACTCCAAGCCGCGTTCGAAGAACGTCGAGACCCGCGACGGCGTGACCCTGCCGGTCTACCGCGGCGACTCGGTGAACGGCTTCGAGTTCACCCCCGAGGCCCGGATCCCGAACCCCGAGCGCCTCAAGCGGATGTACAACGCCTCCGCGGCCACCCTGAACCTGGTGCGCGCCTTCACCACCGGCGGTTACGCCGACCTGCGCCAGGTGCACGCCTGGAACCAGGACTTCGTGCGCAACTCCCCGGCGGGGCAGCGCTACGAGCAGCTGGCCCGGGAGATCGACCAGGCGCTGGCCTTCATGAACGCCTGCGGGGTGGCCCCCGAGGAGTTCAAGACGGTCGAGTTCTTCTCCTCGCACGAGGCGCTGATCCTCGACTACGAGACGGCGCTGACCCGCACCGACTCGCGCACCGGTGAGCTGTACGACGTCTCCGGCCACATGGTGTGGATCGGCGAGCGCACCCGTCAGCTCGACCACGCGCACATCGAGTTCGCGGCCAAGATCCGCAACCCGATCGGCGTGAAGCTCGGCCCGACCACCACGGTCGACGACGCGCTCACCCTGATCGACCGGCTCGACCCGGACCGCGAGCCCGGCCGGCTCACCTTCATCACCCGGATGGGCGCGGGCAAGATCCGTGACCACCTGCCCACCCTGGTGGAGAAGGTCACCGCCTCCGGCGCGCAGGTCGTGTGGATCACCGACCCGATGCACGGCAACACCTTCGAGGCGTCGAGCGGCCACAAGACCCGCAAGTTCGACGACGTCCTGGACGAGGTCAAGGGCTTCTTCGAGGTCCACCGCGCGCTCGGCACCCACCCGGGCGGCATCCACGTGGAGCTCACCGGCGACGACGTCACCGAGTGCGTCGGCGGCGGCGACGAGGTGCTGGTCGACGACCTGCACCAGCGCTACGAGACCGCCTGCGACCCGCGCCTCAACCGCAGCCAGTCGCTGGACCTGGCGTTCCTGGTCGCCGAGATGTACCGCGGCCAGTAACCGGCCGGCAGTGTGACGAAGGCCCCTCCGCATTCGGGACATCCGAGTCGGAGGGGCCTTTTTCGTACCCGGACCACCAGGTAAGGTAAGGCTCAGTAAACCGCACGAGCTGGAAGGGGCCGCGCATGTACGTGTGCATGTGCCATGCGGTCACCGAGGACCAGGTGAAGCAGGCGATCGACGCCGGGGCGACCACGCCGCGCCAGATAGCCGGCGGCTGCAAGGCCGGCACCGACTGCGGCTCCTGCGTGCGCCGCATCCAGGCGCTGCTCGGTGAGCACGGTGCCCGCCCCTGCCCGACCGCCCGGCTCGCCCAGCGGATCGGTCTGGCCGAGCCCACCGCCCCGCAGGCCGCGTAGCCCGGTAGCGGTCAGCTGCTCTCCGGCTGCTCGATGAGCTGCGCGATGTAGAGCGCGTCGCCGAGCTTCTCCAGCAGTTCGAGCTGGGTGTCGAGGTAGTCGATGTGGTGTTCCTCGTCGGCCAGGATGTCCTCGAAGATGTTCGCCGAGGTGACGTCGTTCTTGGCGCGCATCACCACGATCCCGCGCTTGAGCCGGTCGATCGCCTCGACCTCGATCTGCCGGTCCGCCTCGAACATCTCCTTGACGGTCTGTCCGATCCGGACGTGGAACAGCCGCTGGTAGTTCGGCAGCCCGTCCAGGAACAGGATCCGGTCGGTCAGCACCTCGGCGTGCTTCATCTCGTCGAAGGACTCGTGCCGGGTGTACTTCGCGAGCTTCGTCCAGCCGAAGTTCTCCTGCATCTTCGCGTGCAGGAAGTACTGGTTGATGGCGGTGAGCTCGGCCGTCAGCTGCTCGTTGAGGAACTCGATGACCTCGGGATCGCCCTGCATGGCCTGCCTTCCTGTACGGCGAATTCCGGTGGGTGCCCGGTTGCCCCGCATCGTGGCACCTGAACGGGTGTACTTCCAGTAAGTTCACGCTTACCGCGGGTATTTCCGGACCGCATTTCCGTGCGTGTGCACCGCTCTGACCTGCTGGTATGGGGAATTGATTGAGCCGTTCGGGGGTATCTCACCCGAACGCGCGCGCGGATTTGCGGCGCGCTGCCCCCCTCCCGACGGAGACATTTCCCGGGGGCGTGCGGCGGGGGCGCGCGTGGGAAGGCGCCCGCCGTCTGTCACCATGGAGGCATGGGTCAGCACCAACCGGAACAACCGCCGCCGTCTGACCCGAGGCTCCCCCCGGGGCAGAAGCCGCAACGCGGCTGGCCGGTGCTGCACTACGGTCCGGTGCCCCGGTTCAAGCCGCAGAGCTGGGACTTCCAGGTCTTCGGGGCCACTGCCGACGCGGAGAAGACCAGCTGGGACTTCGCCGCCTTCCACGCGCTGCCCCGGGTCACCGTCCGCGGCGACTTCCACTGCGTCACCAAGTTCTCCATGCTCGGCAACGAGTGGGGCGGCGTCGCCGGCAAGACCGTGCTGGACCTGGTCCCGCCCGACCCCTCGGTCACCCACGTGATGGTCTGGGCCGAGTACGGCTACAGCGCCAACCTGCGGCTCGCCGACTTCGCCGACCCGGGCACCGTCTTCGCCACCCACCACAACGGCGAGCCGCTCACCCTGGAGCACGGCTTCCCGGTCCGCCTGGTGGTCCCGCACCTGTACGCCTGGAAGGGCCCCAAGTGGGTCCGCGCGGTCGAGTACATGCGGGCCGACCGGCGCGGCTTCTGGGAGGAGCGCGGCTACCACAACCTGGCCGACCCGTGGCAGCAGCAGCGCTACTCGTACCAGGAGCAGGACGGCGACGGCCCGCTGCGCTGACGCCGCGTCAGCGGGTCGCGGCGGTGCGGGTCAGAACAGGCTGACGGTGACCGTCACGACCGAGCCCTGCGGGCGCGGGGTGCCCGCCGCCGGGGACTGGCCGGTCACCTTGCCGAGCGGGAGCAGCCCGCCGAGCTTGGCCTGGAAGCCGGCCGCCTCCAGTGCCTTCGACGCGTCGTCCCAGGACAGCCCGCCGACGTCCGGCACCGGCGTCATGCCCTTCGAAACCGTCAGCGCCACCGGCGCGTTGGGGGCCAGCCGGGTGCCGGGGACCGGGTCGGCGCCGATCACCGAGCCCTTCGGCACGGTGTCGCTGAACTGCTCGCGGACGGTGCCCGCCGACAGCTTCGCGTCGGTCAGCGCCCGGGTGGCGTCGACCAGTGGACGGCCCGTCAGCTCCGGCACCGCCACCCGCTCGGGGCCGCGCGAGACCACCACCCGCACCGGGTCGCTCTTGCGGATCCGGGTCCCGTTCCCCGGCTCGGTGGCGATCACCTGCCCGGCCTGCACCGACTCGCTGAACTGCTGCACGAAGGTCCCGTGCAGGCCCTGCCCGTCCAGCGTCGCCGTCGCCTGCTCCTGGCTCTGCCCGAGCACGCTCGGCACCGTCGCGTACACCGCGCTGGACAGCGTGAAGGTGATCCCGGTGACCAGCAGCGCCACGGCCACGCCCACCGCCGCCCACACCAGCGGCTTGCGGCTGCGCCGGCGGCGCGACGGGCGGGCCGGCGGTTCGTCGTGCACCGGGCGGACCGGCGGCAGCAGCTGCGGCGGCACCTCCAGCACGCTGGTGCGCTCCAGGCCGTCGGGCGGCACGGCGCCGATCACCGCGGTGACCTCGCCCGGGTTGTACCGGGGCGTCGGGCGGGTGGAGGCCGGCGGCTCGGCGTTCAGCTGCGCCGGGCCGAGCGCGCGGCGGGCCCGCTGCAGCGCGGCCAGCAGCTCCACGGCGTCCCACGGCCGGCGCTGCGGGTCGCGGGCGGTGGCGGCGGCCACTATCGCGTCCAGCTCCGGGCCGACCGCCGGGGCGGTCCGGGACGGCGGCGGGACGTCCTCGTGCAGGTGGCGGTACAGCACCTCGCCGGCGTTCAGGCCGGTGTGGGGCTTCGCGCCGGTCAGCATCTCGTACAGCAGGATGCCCGCCGCGTAGACGTCGACCCGCTGGTCCGGCGCCACCTCACGGCTGATCAGCTCCGGCGCCAGGTAGGAGACGGTGCCCAGCAGCTGGTTCGGTTCGGTGGACGGCGCGGCGTCCTGGCCGGTGAGGATCCGGACCAGGCCGAAGTCGGCGACCTTGACCAGGCCGGTGTCGGTGATCAGCACGTTCTCCGGCTTGACGTCCCGGTGCACCAGGTCGGCGCGGTGGGCCGCGCCGAGCGCCGCCAGCACGGGCTCCAGGATGTCGAGCGCCGCGCGGACGGAGAGCGCGCCGCGGTCGCGCAGCACGTCGCGCAGGTTGCGGCCGGGGACGTACTCCAGCGCCATGAACACGGCCCGGGCGTCCGCGCCCTGGTCGAGCACGTTCACCACGTTGGGGTGGGCGAGCCGGGCGACCGCCTTGGCCTCGCGGATGAACCGCGCGGTGAAGGCGGCGTCGCCGACCAGCGACGGCTGCATCACCTTCAGCGCCACGGTCCGGTCCAGCCGGGTGTCGGTCCCGCGGTACACCGTGGACATCCCGCCGACGGCGACCAGCTGCTCGACCCGGTACCGTCCGTCGAGCAGCGCCCCGATCAGGGGGTCGTTGAGGGGCATGTCCACCCGAGGAGTGTAGGGGGAGGAGGGCGACGAAGGGTGCACATCGCCCGCCCCCGGGTTCGGTGGCAGACCCTAGAACGCGGGCCGCTCCCGGGTGTCCAGGTCCGCCAGGCCCGCCGTCGGGGAGGACGCCTCGGCGTGGTAGCGGCGCGGGATGCGGCCGGCGCGGTGGGCCAGCCGGCCGGCCTCGACCGCGCGGCGCATGGCGTCGGCCATCAGGACCGGGTCCTGGGCGCGGGTGACGGCGGAGGCCAGCATCACGGCGGAGCAGCCGAGTTCCATGGCCAGGGCGGCGTCGGAGGCGGTGCCGGCGCCGGCGTCGAGGATCACCGGGACGCCCGCGGACTCGGTGATCAGCTGGAAGTTGTGCGGGTTGCGGATGCCGAGGCCGGAGCCGATCGGCGAGCCCAGCGGCATGATCGCCGCACAGCCGACGTCCTCCAGCTTCCGGGCCAGCACCGGGTCGTCGTTGGTGTACGGCAGGACGGTGAAGCCGTCGTCGACCAGCGTCTCGGCGGCGTCCAGCAGTTCGATCGGGTCGGGCAGCAGGGTCCGCTCGTCGGCGATCACCTCCAGCTTCACCCAGTCGGTGCCGAGCGCCTCGCGGGCCAGTCGGGCGGTCAGCACGGCCTCGCCGGCGGTGTAGCAGCCCGCGGTGTTCGGCAGCACCCGGATCCCGTTGCGGGCCAGCACCTCCAGGACCGAGCCCTGGGTCGCGGTGTCGACCCGGCGCATCGCCACGGTGGTCAGCTCGGTGCCGGAGACCTTCAGGGCCTGTTCCAGGACGTCCAGGCTGGGGGCGCCGCCGGTGCCCATGATCAGGCGGGAGGTGAAGGTGGTGTCGGCGATGGTGAGGAGGTCGTCGGCCATCGGTCAGCCTCCCTGGACGGCGGTGAGGATCTCGACCCGGTCGCCGTCGCGCAGCGCCGTGGCGGACCACGAACTGCGGGGCACCACGGCCTCGTTGACGGCGGCGGCGACGCCGGTGTTGGCGGCCGAGAGTTCGGCGACCACCGTGTCGAGGGTGACGGCGGCGGGCAGGGTGCGCGGGGCGCCGTTGACGGTCAGGGCGATCTGGTTCATGCGGAGACCTTGGTCGTGAAGCGGTCGGGGGCGAAGTCGGCGGCCAGCGCGGGGACTTCACCGGTGGCGAGGTAGTCGGCGAGCAGGTCGGCGGTGACCGGGGTGAGCAGCACGCCGTTGCGGTAGTGCCCGGTGGCGGCGGCCAGGCCCGGCAGCGCGGTCGGGCCGAGCAGCGGGGCGTTGTCGGGGGAGCCCGGGCGCAGGCCCGCGCCCGTCTCGACGAGCGGCAGCTCGGTGATGCCGGGGACGAGTTCGTGGGCGTCGCGGAGCAGCTCGTAGACGCCGCCGGCGGTGACCGTGGTGTCGTGGCCCAGCTCCTCGGTGGTCGCGCCGATCACCACCTCGCCGTCGGCGCGCGGCACCAGGTACAGATGCTGGCCGCGCACCACGGCGCGGACGTTGCGGGACAGGAACGGCCGGTACGCCGGTGGCACGCGCAGGCGAAGCACCTGGCCCTTGACCGGCCGGATCGCGGGCAGCACCCCGTCCGGCAGCCCGGGCAGCAGGTGGCTGCGGGAGCCGGCCGCGAGGACGGTCCGCCCGGCCGTCAGCCGCTCGCCGGTCGACAGCCGGACGCCGGTGGCGCGGCCGTCGGCGACCAGCAGCTCGGCGGCCTCGGCGCGGTGGAGGACCACGCCGAGCCGCTCGGCGGCGGCGACCAGGGCGCGGGCCAGCCGGCGGCCGTCCACCTGGTGGTCGTCGGCGACGTGCAGCCCGCCGCGCACCCCGGGGGCCAGCATCGGCTCCAGCCGGCGGCACTCCCGGCCGGTCAGCCACTCGGAGGCCAGGCCCAGGCGCTGGTGGAAGGCGTGCAGTTCGCGCAGTTCGGCGCGGTCGTCGGCGTCCAGGGCGACGGCCAGCGTGCCGGTCTGCCGGTAGCCGGTGTCCAGGCCGGTGAGTTCGGTGAGCTCGGCGGTGAAGGCGGCGTAGCGCTCGTTGGAGGCCATGCCCAGGCGCAGCAGCGGCTCCTCGCCGTACTGCAGCTCGGTCACCGGGGCGAGCATGCCCGCGGCGACCTGCGCCGCGCCGCCGCCCGGGGCGGGGTCGACCAGCGCGACCGACAGGCCGCGCTGCGCGGTGCGCCAGGCGACGCCGAGGCCGATGACGCCCCCGCCGACCACCAGCACGTCGGAATGTGCCACAGCGGCTTCTTCTCCCTTCGCCGGCATGACCCGGATCAGGTTCGGACGGTCGCAGGCCGCGTCAGCCCGCCTCTCAGCCCGGTGCTCCGGGCTCCCGTGATGAGGTGTGCACCCACCATAACGCCGGGCGCGGCCGGAGCTGTAAGCACATTCGAAGGGCGGACGCTCGAGGACGGCTCGCTACTGTGGACGGCATGGCTGAGTTGAGGGCAACGGACCGGGTGGTCGTGGTCGGGGCGGGCATGGCGGGCGCGCAGGTCGCGCTGGGCCTGCGACAGGGCGGCTGGGAGGGTGCGGTGACCCTGCTCGGCGCGGAGCGGCACCTGCCGTACGACCGGCCGCCGCTCTCCAAGGACGTCCTGCTCGGCAAGGCCGACTCCACCGTCTTCGACCTCGACTGGCCCGCCCTCGACGTCGAGGTGCTCACCGGCCACCGGGCCACCGGCCTGAACGCCGGGGTGCTGCACACCGACCGCGGCGAACTCCCGTACGGCGCGCTGGTGATCGCCACCGGCGCCGACCCCCGGACGCTGCCCGGGCTGCCCGACGCCCGGACGCTGCGCACCGTCGACGACGCCCTCGCGCTGCGCGCCGCGCTCACCCCCGGCAAGCGGATCGTGCTGGTCGGGGCCGGCTGGATCGGCGCCGAGACCGCCACCGTCGCCCGCCAACTCGGCTGCCACGTCACGGTGGTGGAGGCCGCGGCGACCCCGCTCGCGGGCGCGCTGCCGGCCGAGCTCGGCGCGCTGATGGCCGACTGGTACGCCGCCGCCGACGTCGACCTGCGCTGCGGCGCGGGCGTCGCGGGCGCCGCCGACGGCGGGGTGCTGCTCGCCGACGGTACCCACCTGCCCGCGGACGAGGTGGTGGTCGGCATCGGCGCCCGCCCCGCCACCGGCTGGCTCGCCGACGGCCCGCTCGCCCTCGACCCGGACGGCTCGATCCCGGTCGACGACCGCCTGCGCACCGCGCTGCCCGGCGTCTGGGCGGCCGGCGACTGCGTCTCCTACCCCTCCGCCCGGTTCGGCGCCCGGCTCGCCGTCCAGCACTGGGACCACGCGATGCACTCCGGCGGCGCGGTCGCGGGCCGGCTGCTCGGCACGGCGGACGGCCCGTACGACCCCGTCCCGTACTTCTGGTCCGAGCAGTTCGGCCGCATGGTCCAGTACGCGGGCCGGCACGCGGGCGCCGACCACCTGCTGTGGCGCGGCTCGCCGTCCGAGCGGGAGTGGTCGGTGCTCTGGCTGCGCGACGGCGTCCTGGTCGCGATGCTCGCCGTCGACCGGCCGCGCGACCTGGCCCAGGCCCGCCGCCTGATCGACCGCGGCGCGGTGCTCGACCCGGCGCTCGCCGCGGACCCGGCCGTCCAGCTCAAGGCGGCAACCCGGTAGCGCGTGGGTAGGCTGGGTGTCGTGAGCGAGATTGATCCGAAGATTGACGCCCTGGTCCCCGCGTGGCTCTACCTGCCCGACATCTCGGAGCGGTGGGGTGTGGTGATCACCGAGGTACGCGACATGGTGCGGAACCGCACCCTGCTGGCCGTGCGCCGGGGTGAGAACAACTCCCTTCAGGTCCCGGCCGACTTCATCGAGGACGACGGCCCGGTCAAGCACCTGGTCGGCACCCTGACCGTGCTCCGCGACTGCGGCTTCTCCGACCAGGAGATCCTCGAGTGGATGTTCACCGAGGACCCGTCGCTGCCGGGCAGCCCGATCCAGGCGCTGCGGGAGAACCGCGGCACCGAGGTCAAGCGCCGCGCCCAGGCCATGGCCCTGTGACGGCCCGTCAGCAGCTGGCCGACGCACGGCTGTACCTGTGCACGGACGCCCGGCGCGAGCAGGGCGACCTGGCGGACTTCCTGGACGCCGTGCTGGCCGGCGGCGTCGACGTCGTGCAGCTGCGCGACAAGTCGCTGGAGGCCCGGCAGGAGCTGGAGTACCTGGAGGTCTTCGCCGACGCGGCGCGCCGCCACGGCAAGCTGCTCGCCGTCAACGACCGCGCGGACGTCGCCTTCGGCGCCCGGCCGGACGTCCTCCACCTCGGCCAGGACGACCTCCCGGTGCCCGTCGCCCGGCGGATCCTCGGCGAGGACGTGCTGATCGGCCGGTCCTGCCACGCCGAGGCGGAGGTGGACACCGCGCTCACCGAGCCGGGCGTCGACTACTTCTGCACCGGCCCGGTCTGGCCCACCCCGACCAAGCCCGGCCGGCACGCCCCCGGGCTGGACCTGGTCCGCTACGCGGCCGCCGCCGGCTCCGCGCGCCCCTGGTTCGCCATCGGCGGCATCCACCTCGGCAACCTGGACGAGGTCCTGGCCGCCGGCGCCACCCGCATCGTCGTGGTCCGCGCCCTCACCGCCGCCGAGGACCCGGCCGCCGCCGCCGCCGAACTCGCCGCGCGCCTGCGCTGACCGCTCCGCCGTGCGGGCCGGGGACGCTTCGCCCCCGGCCCGTTCCGCGTCAACTCGCGGGTTCGGAAAAGCGGGTGACGGTCGAACAGGCGTGTTGGTAGCGTCCGGGCGTGGCCAAGTTGAACCAGATCATCGCCGTCGAAAAGGGCGTCAAGTCGAAGTCGTTCCAGGAGCTGACGCAGGCGCACCAGGACCTGCAGAAGCCCGCGTTGCTGGCGGGCATCTCCCGGACGTACCAGCCCAAGGACGAGGAGGGCGAGCAGCTGCCGCCGGAGTCCACGCGGGTGCAGGTGAAGGCGGAGGACGTGCTGCGGGCGACCGCGGCGACGCTGACCCGGCTGTTCGACGTCACGGCGACCAAGGACTGGGCCAACACCGAGGCCCGGGGGGACGTGGTGGTCGACGGGCGGACGCTGGTGGCGGCCGCGCCGGTGACGTACCTGCTGTTCCTGGAGAAGCAGTTGACCGACCTGCGGACCTTCGTCCGCAAGCTGCCGGTGCTGGACGCCGCCGAGGCGTGGAACCACGACCCGTCCACCGACGCGTGGAAGACCGAGGCGGTGCGCACCATCCGCACCAAGAAGGTGCCGCGCAACCACGTGAAAGCCGAGGCGACGGAGAAGCACCCGGCGCAGGTCGAGGTGTACTACGAGGACGTCGCGATCGGGTACTGGACGACCGTGAAGTTCTCCGGCGCGCTGCCGGCCCGGCGGGTGAACGAGCTGCTGGAGCGGGTGGAGAAGCTGCAGCAGGCCGTGCAGTACGCCCGCGAGGAGGCGAACGGCGCCGAGGTCGACGACCGGCGGGTCGGCGACGCGGTGTTCGGCTACCTGTTCGGGTAGCCCCATGATCGCCCCCGGGTGAGACCGGGGGTGGCGCGAAGAGCGCAAGCTGACACTGAGGTTGAAGCTGACAACGGGGAACAGGTGGAGGTTCGAGTCCTCCCCCCGGCACCACGCGCCGGGGTGGCCCAACACGGCAGAGGCATCCCCCTGAAACTCAGACTCTCGCTCAAGTCTCAGCATTCGCCGCCGAGCGCCGGATCGACCGGACGGGGACCGAGAACGTCGGATGCGGGTTCGACTCCCGCCTGCGCCTCTACGCGGCGCGGTAGCTTCAATGGCAAAGCACGACGTTGTGAGATTGATCCCCGGCCTTAAACGTGCCGGTGCAGAGCAATTGGGTGGCACCTCAGGGGCCCGGGACGCTGGATACCGCTCCCGGGTCCCGTCACGTTTCCGGGGCGGGCGCTCCCGGTCAGTACTTGCGGACGGTCGCGGCGTCGGCCAGCGCCGCCAGCACCTCGCGGGCCGGTCCGGTGGCCAGCGGTGCCGCGTCCAGCGCGGCGAGGGCGGTGTCCATGAGGTGGTCGATGCGGGCCTCGACCACGGCGGGGGCCCCACTGGCGGCGATCAGCTCGCGCAGGTCGGCGATCTCCTCGGGGGTGAGGTCGGGCGCGCCGAGCCGGGTGTCGAGGCGGTGCGCGTCGGCGGGGCAGAGCGTGCGCATCGCGTGGGCGATCAGCAGGGTGCGCTTGCCCTCGCGGAGGTCGTCACCGGCCGGCTTGCCGGTGACCGCGGGGTCGCCGAAGACGCCGAGCAGGTCGTCGCGGAGCTGGAAGGCCTCGCCGAGCGGCAGCCCGAACGCGCCGAGTGCCTCGACCAGGTCCGGTCCGGCGCCGGCCAGCAACGCGCCGACCTGGAGCGGCCGTTCGATGGTGTACTTCGCGGACTTGTAGTGCAGCACGGTCTGTGCGCGGGCCAGCGCGTCGGCGTCGGCGGAGTCGCCGGCCACCGGCTCCAGCACGTCCAGGTACTGGCCGAGCATCACCTCGGTGCGCATCAGGTCGAAGGCCGGCTTGGCGGCGGCGACCGCGGTGGCCGGCAGCCCCGAGCGCTGGAACAGCTCGTCGCACCAGATCAGCAGCAGGTCGCCGAGGAGCACCGCGGCCGAGGCGCCGTACTGCTCGCGGTCGCCGCGCCAGCCGCTGGTGCGGTGCAGCTGCTCGAAGCGGCGGTGGATCGAGGGCAGGCCGCGGCGGGTGTCGCTGCGGTCCATCAGGTCGTCGTGCACCAGGGCGCTGGCCTGCAGCAGCTCCAGCGCGGCGGCGGCCTGCTCGATGCCGGGCTCGTCCTCGGCGCCGCCGGCCGCCCGCCAGCCCCAGTAGCAGAACGCCGGGCGCAGCCGCTTGCCGCCGTCCAGCAGGAAGTCGCGCAGCGCGTCGGCGACCGGCCCGAGCTGGTCGGAGATGCCGGAGAGCAGCGCCGTCCGCTCGGCCATGAACGCGGCGAGCGCGGCGTTGACGCGTGTCCGCACGTCCTCCGCTTCGACGGGGTTGCGGGGCAGACGGATGGAGGTGGGCACCTGAAACTCCGGATAGATCGGCTGACAGTCAGACTAACGCGCGCAATCGGGTGACCCGGTCGCGCGGCCCGTCGCGGACCGTCGGCGCAGGTCACCGCGGGGGTGGTCGAGGAGTCTCAACACCCGTCTCAACTCGTGGACGCGGTTTGTCCGCGGCGCGTCGCGGACGGCTAACCTGCCTGCATGGCACTCGGGATTCCCTCCACCAGAAGCGACCGCGCACAGACCGTGCGCGACCTGCTGGCGGCAGGCGACCGCTCGTTCTCCTTCGAGTTCATGCCGCCGCGCGGCGAGGAGGGCGAGCGCAAGCTCTGGGACGCGATCCGCCGGGTCGAGTCGCTGGCCCCGAACTTCGTCTGCATGACCTACGGCGCCGGCGGCTCGTCCCGCGGCCGCACGGTCAACATGGTCGGCCGGATCGCCACCGAGACCACCCTCACCCCGGTCGCCCACCTGACCGCCGTCGACCACTCGGTCGCCGAACTGCGCAACATCATCGGCCAGTACGCCGACGAGGGCGTGCGCAACGTGCTCGCGGTGCGCGGCGACCCGCCCGGCGACCCGATGGGCGAGTGGGTGCGGCACCCCGAGGGCGTCAGCTACGCCTACGAGCTGGTCGAACTGATCAAGGGCATCGGGGACTTCTGCGTCGGCGTGGCCGCCTTCCCGCAGATGCACCCGCGATCGGAGAACTGGGACGAGGACATCCGGCACTTCGTCGCCAAGTGCCGGGCCGGCGCGGACTACGCGATCACCCAGATGTTCTTCGAGCCGGAGGACTACCTGCGCCTGCGCGACCGGGTGGCCGCCGCAGGCTGCGAGACGCCGATCATCCCGGAGATCATGCCGGTCACCAACATCCGCCAGCTGGTGCGCTTCCCGCAGCTGTCCGGCTCGCCGTTCCCGGCCGAGCTGCAGCGCCGCTTCGAGGCGGTCGCCGACGACCCGGCGGCGGTCCGCGCGGTCGGTCTGGAGCACGCCACCGCGATGTCCGAGCGGCTGCTCGCGGAAGGCGCCCCCGGGCTGCACTTCATCACCCTGAACCACTCCACCTCCACGCTGGAGATCTACCAGAACCTCGGCCTGCACAGCCGCTGAGCCCGGGTGGCGCCCGGGATGCGGTGCTGTTCGCCCGGAGGCGGTACAGTCGCCCGCAACCGCGCGGCTCGGTGGCGATCTGGAGGTTGCGGGATGGGCATCGGACACCTGATCCTGCAAGGCGCGTTGGCGCTGGTCGCGCTCTGGCTCACCGCCGAACTGCTGCTGCAGAACCGCGCCGCGCTGCACTGGCGGGCGCTCGCCCTGGCCGGCTTCCTCGGCGTGGTGGCGGGCATGACGCTCGGCTCCGTCCCGCTGATCGGCGCGGGCGCGGTCGGCTTCGCACTCGGCCAGACCCTGGTGACCCTCTCGGTCAAGCGCGGCCGGCCGGTCGGCTGGTCGCTGCGCCGGCCCGACGGCAGCCTCCCCGGCCCGCTCGCCAGGGTCCCGCTGCTGGCCGCCGCCACCGGCGGCGCGGCGGTCGCCCCCGCGGCGGTGCACGTCCCCGCGGTCGGTGAGGTCGGCCCGATCGAGGAGGACGACCTGGACGCCGAACAGGGCTACGCCTACGAGGAGTTCCAGGAACTCGACGCGACCGGCGTGTACACCGAGGACCCCGCCGCCTACCAGCCGGCCGCCGAACAGCAGTCCCTGGAACAGCAGCTCGCGGAGGAGCAGTACTACCAGCAGCAGTACGCGTACCAGCAGTACCAGCAGCAGTATCAGGAGCAGTGGGCCCAGCCGCAGGTCTACGGCTACGACCAGTACGGCCAGCCGGTCTACCAGGACCCGTACTACCAGCAGCAGTACGGGTACCAGCAGTACCAGCAGCAGCCGTACATCCCGCAGCAGCCCGGCCCCCAGCAGGAGTACCAGCAGCAGGAGTACCGCCAGCAGGACCACCAGCAGCAGAACTGGGGCTACCAGCAGCAGGTCTGACGATCCGTCAGGCCGGGCCGAGCAGGCCCGCGGTGATCGACGCGGACATCCCGACCCGGGCCAGCCCGCCGCCCGGATGGGCGTGCCCGCCGATCCGGTAGAGGCCCGGCACCGCCGACTCGTTGGCCTGCGCCAGGCGGCCGCCGGCCAGCGAGGGCGGCGGCACCGATCCGGTCACCCGGGTCTCCCGCCAGCGCAGCCGGTCGCGCAGCTCCAGACCGCCGTCGGCGAGGTGCGCGAGCAGCTGGTCGGCGTACGCCTCCCGGGCGGCGTCCGTGAGCGGGAGGTCGGCCGGGACGGTGACGGTCAGGGTGACCGCCTCGGTGTCCGGGCCCGGCACCAGCGCCGGATCGTCCGGGCGCAGCACCTGCACGGTCGGCCGGGCCGGCAGCGTCCGCTCGGCGAACACCGCCCGGGCCTCGGCCGCGCCGTCCGCGGCGTGCAGCACGGTGCGGTGCGCGGTGCCCGGCGGGCGGGCGCCGTCCAGTGCCAGCAGCACGGTGAACCGGCCCGGTGCGGGCTCGGCCGGCGGCTCCACGCCCAGGCCCGGCACCGCGGAGAGCACCGCGTCGGCGGGCAGCACCCCGTCGTCGGTGCGCACCCCGGCGACCCGGCCGTCCGCCAGCTCCAGCCCGCGCACCGGGGTGTCGAACCGGAACTCCACCCCGCGCCGCTCGCACCGCGCGAACACCGCCTCCGCCAGCGCCCGCAGCCCGCCGTCCACGGACCACACGCCGAAGGACTGCTCCATGTACGGCAGCACCGTCGCCGAGGCGGGGGACAGCGCCGGGTGCAGGCCGTGGCGCAGCGCGTACTCGCCGAGCAGCGCCGTGAGGCCCGGGACGCCGCCCAGCTCGCCGGCCGCCACCTCGCCCAGCGTGTAGCCGGAGCGCGACCGCAGGCGGGCCAGGCCGCGACGCGGCGGCGCCGGGTACGGGTCGGCCGGGTCGACGGCCGGACGGGGCTCCTCCAGCAGCGGACGGCGGGTCGCCTCCCACACCGTGCGGCCGCGGTTCAGCACCGCGCCCCAGCGCTCGCCGGCACCCGGGCCGAAGGCCGCGTCCAGTGCCTGGCCGACGCCACCGCGGGAGGCGTTCGGCAGCACCAGCCCGGTGCCGTCCGCGAACACGTGCCGGCTCTCCGGCTCCACCGGCCGCAGCCCCACCAGCTGCTCCAGCGGCTCCCGACCGGTCTTCAGCGCCAGGTCCCGGTAGACCGCGGGCAGCGCGAGCAGGCCCGGCCCGGTGTCGAACCCGAACCCGTCCCGCCGGTACCCCCCGACCATCCCGCCGAACGTCCCGGTCGCCTCGCACACCGTCACCCGGTGCCCCAGCGTGCCCAACCGGGACGCGGCCGCCAGGCCGCTCATACCTGCGCCGACGACGATGATCCGAGCCATGGCAGAAGATCCTATGCGGGCCGAGGCGGAGCTCCCGCGGTGCCCGGCGTCAGGTCGTCGCGGCCCGCGCCGCACGGCGCTCGCGGCGGCGCTGGAGGAACCGGCGGATCCGGGAGACCGCGAACCAGACGAGCAGCAGGCCGAGCGCCAGCAGCACCGAGCTGATGGTGGCCGCCAGCCAGGGGTGGAAGATCGCCAGCGAGATCAGGCCGGCCACGGAGAGGTCCTCCGCCAGGCTCACCACGATGTTGGAGGCGGGCTCGGGGGAGGTGTTCACCGCCATCCGCAGACCGGCCTTGACGCCGTGGCTGGCCAGTGCCGTGGTGCCGCCCACCGCGCCCGCCGCCACCTCGCCCAGCGACCCCGGGTCGTGCGCCGCCAGCAGCGCGCCCACCGTGGCGCCCGCGATCGGCCGGACCACCGTGTGCACCACGTCCCACAGGCTGTCCACGTACGGGATCTTGTCCAGCACCGCCTCGCACAGGAACAGCGCCGCGGCCGCGACCAGCACGTCCGTGCGCTCCAGCACCGGCGGCACCGAGTCGACGCCGCCGAACCGGCCGAACAGGCCCAGCAGCAGCACCACGGCGTACGCGTTGACGCCGCTCGCCCAGCCGCTGGTGAAGATCAGCGGGATGACGTTCACCCCAGGCCCCCCTCCGCGCCCGCCCGCCCCTCGGACGAGTCGCCCGCCCGCACACCGTACCGGCCCCCGCCGACGGACGGGGGGCCTGAGTATCCGTACTCAGATCGCCGGATGAGTAGCCCGACGGATTCCCGCCGGCGGTGGCCGGACGGCACAGTAATGCCCACCGGGACGGCGGCCGCAGGGCACTGCCCGCCCGGAGCGCCCCGGGCCGGTCACCGCCAGTGGGGGATCGGTGGCCTACACCACGGTCAGGGGCGCGACCAACGGCCGGAAACGGGGGCCGGGCACCGCCGACACGGGGCGGCGGAGCCCGCCCACCCGGGGGGGGACCGGCCGTGGGGACGGGGAGGGACGACGGTCCGGGAACGCACCGCCCGGACGTTGTCAGTGCCTCCGTTCACGATGGATGCATGCGCGGGCCGCCCGGTCCGGCACGAGGTCCGGAGAGAACGGGGGAGACCCATGACCATCAGTCGTCCTGAGCCTGTCGCCCGACCCGCCGTCGATCAACCCACGCTGCCCGCCGCCCGGGGAGCCGACGTCCACCCGGTACTGCGGCGGGTCACCGCCCCACCGGCCGCGCTCGAACTGCTGCGCCACGCCCACCGCACCCTGGTGCACGCCCGCGGCCGGCAGGACCCGCTGGAGCGCTACGCCACCGCCCACCTCGCGGCCCTGCGCACCACCGCCGCCGTGCTCGCCGTCCGCGGCCGCCCCGAGCGCAACCCGCGGCGCCGCCAGGCGATCCGCTCGGCCTGGGAGCTGCTCCCCGAAGTCGCCCCCGAACTCGCCGAGTGGGCCGCCTACTTCGCGGCTGGCGCCCGCACCCGCGCGGCCGCCGAAGCGGGCATCACCGGCGCCGCCACCGCCCGCGACGCGGACGACCTGATCCGCAACACCGCGCTCTACCTCCGGATCGTCGAACGGATGCTCGCCCTGCACCCCTGAACCGGCGCTGCGCCGCTCCGGAGGGGCCACGGGCGACGGATATGGTGGTGGGGTTTCCAGGCCCTGGAAGTCTCCTGCCAAGAGGGGTGCCGCCTTGTATCCGACTCGTCCCCGCAGTGCGTTGCGTACCGCCGTGGTGTGGGAGGTGGTGCGGGCGGCCCTGGAGCGGCGCTCCGCCGAGCTCGGACGGCCGGTGCTGGAGGTCGTCGACACCGGCGGCGGCACCGGCAACTTCGCCGTGCCCGTGGCCCGGCTCGGCCACCGCGTCACCGTGGTCGACCCCAGCCCCGACGCCCTGTTCGCCCTGGAGCGGCGGGCCGCCGAGGCCGGGGTCACCGACCTGGTCCGCGCCGTCCAGGGCGACACCCAGACCCTCCCCGAGCTGGTCCCGGCCGGCTCGGTCGACGCCGTGCTCTGCCACGGCGTGCTGGAGGTCGTCGACGACCCGGCCGACGCCCTCCGCAACCTGGTCGCGGCCCTCGCCAAGGGCGGCCTGGTCAGCCTGCTCGCCGCCAACCGCAACGGCGCCGTCCTGGCCCGCGCGCTGGCCGGCCACTTCGCCGAGGCCCGCACCGTCCTCGACGCCCCCGACGGCCGCTGGGGCGCCGGCGACCCGATGCCGCGCCGCTTCACCGGCGAGGAACTCGACGCCCTGGCCAGCGCGGCCGGCCTCCGGGTCTCCTCCGTGCACGGCGTACGGGTCTTCGCCGACCTGGTGCCCGGCGTCCTGGTCGACACCGAGCCCGGCGCGCTGGACGCCCTGCTGAAGCTCGAACTCGCCGCCGCCGAGCAGCCCGCCTTCCACGCCGTGGCCACGCAGCTCCACCTGCTTGCCGAGGCCGTGTGAACCTTCGGTGAGGGCACTATGGCGACGGTCCGCTCGTTGACACGGCGGGCCGTCCGCCGTGGTGGCCCGAGCCACGCCTGATTGACCACGCCGAACTCCGTCCGTGGACCGTATGATCTGGGTAAAGCCGGTAAGCATGACGGCTGGACCCATGGGGCATATGGACCACACAGGGCCGAGCCAGGGGTGGCGGACCGGTCGCCCCGCGACCGACGAGTAGGAGGACTCCGTGCCGCTCTCGGAGCACGAGCAGCGACTGCTCGAGCAGATGGAGCGAGCGCTGTACGCCGAAGATCCCAAGTTCGCGTCAGCGCTTGAGGGAACCGGCCTGCGCACCTACACCCGTCGGCGGGTCTACCTGGCCGTGGCGGGATTCGTGGCGGGCATCGCGCTTCTCATGGGCGGCATGGTCGCCCAGCTCATCTGGGTAAGCGTGGTCGGGTTCCTGGTGATGCTGGGTTGCGCGGTCCTCGCGGTCACCGCGTGGCGACGTGGCCCGGCTGGTCACGGCGGTTCTCGGCAGGCGTCGGCGCCTCGCCGGAAGGCCAATGTGATGGACCGGATGGAGCAGCGGTGGCAGCGGCGCCGCGATGAGCAGCAGGGGCTTTAGCCGTAACGCCTGGTGATCCGCCCGTGGAGAGTGCTTCTCTCCGCGGGCGGATCTCGTTGTGCGGTCGGCGCTACTCCTTCGGCTTGCGGCGCAGGGGGCGGAGGGCCTTCTCCTTCGTGGCTGCGAGGCGGTCGCGGGTGGTGGCGGCGGTGTCGGCGGTGTGCCACCAGAGGCGGATCGCGGACGGGGGGAGGAGGAGGGCGCGCAGGCGCCGGCGGCGGGTGGCGTGGGTGCGCAGGCCGTCGCTGGCGGTGCGGACGTCGGTGGTGAGGTCCGGCGGGGCGACGGTCTCGCGGGCGTACATGACGCGTTCGGTGGCGAGCGCGACCCGGCCGGCGGCGGCCGCGGCGTCGGGGGTGAGCCGGGCGTCCTCGGTGAGGCGGCGGGCGGTGTGGCGGGGGGTGCTGGCGTCGTCCGGGGGCAGGCCCAGGTCCCAGGCGGAGTCGAGGAGTTCGGCCCAGGCGGCGAGCACCTGGGCGTCGCTGAGCTGCGGGGCGGCGGGGAGCCGTCGGCGGCGCAGGCGGGTGCGCCAGAGCATCGGGGTGGCGAGCAGGACCAGCACCACCAGCAGACCGGCCAGGACGAGCAGGACCGGCCAGGACTGCCACCAGGCGGTGTCGTCGCGGTGGACGACGGCCGCGGACTCGTCGGCGCAGTCGCCGACCTTGTGCTGCTGCGGGGGGCAGCTGCTGCCGGCGGACGGGCCCGCGGTCGGCTGGTCGGTGGGCGCGGCGGTGGACGGCTGGGCGGAGGCGGTGGGCGCGGCGGTGGCCTGCTGGACGGTGTACAGCGGGACGCTGCCGCGGTTGGGGGTGGGTTCGAAGCGCATCCAGCCCAGGCCGGAGAAGTACAGCTCGGGCCAGGCGTGGTAGTTGGAGCTGCGCACGACCCGGTTGCCGGAGTCGCCGGTGCCGGGGGTGAAACCGATGGCGACCCGGGAGGGGATGTTCAGCGAGCGGGCCATCGCGGCCATGGTGGCGGCGAAGTGGACGCAGAAGCCCTCCTTGTCCTGGAGGAACTTGGCGATGGCGTCCGGGCCGGTGCGCGGTTCGATCTTGGTGTTGTAGGTGAACTGGCCGTTGGTGAAGTACTGCTGGAGCGCCACGGCCTGGTCGTACGGGTTGGTCTTGCCCTTGGTGACGTCGCGGGCGGTGTCGGCGACCACCTGGGGGAGGTTGGGCGGCAGGCCGAGGTAGCGGCTGGTGATCTCCAGCGGGGCCTGGCCGGCGCCGCGCAGCTGCTGGGCGGTGGGGGTGAGGGTGAGCGAGCCGACCGAGTAGGAGAGGCCGTTGGTCTTCTGGCCGGCGACCGCGCTGAGGGTGCGGCCGGTGCGGTCGAAGCGCCAGTTGGCGGTGGAGGGCAGCTCGACCCAGCTGGCGGGGTACGGCATCGGCAGCCAGGTGGTGCCGAGGCGGTCGGAGACCGCGACGGTGGTGCGGACCGAGCCGGTGGTGACGGTGGGGAGCAGGCCCTCGGGGCGGGGCAGCGTGGTGGGCAGCTGTTCCAGGGACTGGCCGCCGACCTTCCACTCCTCGCCGTCGAACTCGCTGAGCGCGGCGACCCGCAGGTAGAGCTGGTCGACGTCGGGGGCGTCGGTGGAGAAGCGGAGCAGTTCGGCGTCGTCGTTGCTGCGCAGGTTGGCGGTGAGCGCGACGACCAGGTTGAGGGAGCGTTCGTCGCCGCGGCCGGAGCCGGTTCCGGTGCCGGTGCCCGAACCGCTGCCGAGGTCGCCGAAGAGGCCGCCGCCGGCGGCGGGGACGAAGGCGGGCAGCAGGATGGCGGCGGTCAGCGCGATCAGGCCGACCCGGCGGCCGCCGTTGGAGACCGCGACGGCGGAGCGGCCGGAGCCGTGGAAGACCCGGCCCCAGCGGGAGAGCCGGTCCTGGCCCTCGGTGTAGAGCAGCAGCAGGAAGCCCGCGGCGGCGGCCAGGAACCACAGCCAGGTGCCGCCGATGTTCCCGGCCAGGCCGGTGCCGACCGAGTACAGGGCGAGCAGCGGCAGGCCCGCGGCGGCGGCCCGGCGGTAGGTGACGGCGAGCGCGTCGACCAGGACGGCGACCAGGGCGACCGCGCCGACCACCAGCAGCCGCAGGCCGTCGGTGGTGGGGGCCGGGATGGCGTACTCCTGGAGGTCGCTGCCGGCCGAGGAGAGCCGGGCGGCCAGCGCGTCCAGGGCGCCCGGGCCGGGCAGCAGGCCGAGCGTCATCGTGGACTGCACGGTGGTCAGCATCAGCGCGTAGAGGACGACCAGCAGCTGCAGCGGCACCACCAGGGCGCGCGGCACCGGCAGGGCGCGCAGGCCGGAGCCGGCGGCCGCGGCGACGATGATCATCAGCACGCCGTGCGGGGCCAGGCCGAAGGAGTCGTGGAACAGCGGGGACAGGCACAGCGCCGCCAGGGCGGTGGCCAGCGCCGCGCAGAGCGTCAACTTGGCCCGGGTGGTCACGCGCCGACCTCGTCTCGGTAGGGAAGGGAGTTCTGGGTGCGGTCCGCGGCGCGCCACAGCGCGGGCAGCGAGTCGCCGGCCCGGACCGGCAGGACGGTCCAGCCGGCCGTGCGCAGCCGGTCGATCCGGCTGTCGGACGGCTCGTCGGAGGCGTCCGGGAAGAGGTGGCGCAGGCCCGCCCAGGTGCCGGTGTCCAGCAGCAGGACGATGGCGCCGCCGGTGCGGCGGCGCAGCCGGGCCAGGCGTTCGGTCTGCTCCTCGTCGAGGTCGCCGACCACGGCGACCAGCAGGCCCTCGCCGCCGAGCCGCATCACCTCCTCGGCGCGGGCCAGCGTGCCGCCGTCGGAGTGCTCGACCACGGCGAGGGCGTCCAGCAGTACGCCGACGGACTCCGCGGCGGTGCCGATGCCGGTGCTGCCGTGCTCGGGGACGGACCGGCCGGTGTCGGTGAGCAGCCGGGTCCGGTAGCCGCGCTGCACCAGGTGGACGGCGACCGAGGCGGCGCAGGAGACCGCCCACTCGAAGGAGGAGGCCGGACCGGAGCCGCGGTGCGCGGTCTCCCGGGTGTCCAGCAGCACGGTGGCGCGGGCCCGGAGCGGCTGTTCCTCCCGACGGACCATCAGTTCGCCGTAGCGGGCGGTGGACTTCCAGTGCACCCGGCGCAGGTCGTCGCCGTGCCGGTACTCGCGGGGGATCACGTCGTCGTCGCCGGCCAGCGCCAGGGTGTGCTTGTTGGAGTCGCCCTGCCCGGCGGACTGGCCGGGCAGCCGCACCGGCGGCAGGTCCTGGACCTGCGGGACCACGGTGAGGGTGTCGGCGGCGGTGAACGAGCGGGTCAGCTCGCACATCCCGAACGGGTCGGACAGCCGCAGCTGGAGCGGGCCGAGCGGGTAGCGGCCGCGCAGGTCGGAGCGGACCCGGTAGGAGACCTCGCGGAAGCCCCTGGGCTCGACCCGGTCGAGGACGAAGCGCGGGCGCGGCCCGAGCACGTACGGGACCTTGTCCTCCAGCAGCAGCAGGCCGGTGGGCACCCGGGAGACGTTGTCCAGGCGCAGGTGGACCCGGGCCTCCTGGCCGGCCGCGGCGCGCTGCGGGCTGAGCCGGCGGCCGGAGGCGACCCGGTAGCGGGTGCGCACCAGCAGCAGGGAGGCGGCCAGCGGCAGCGCGGCCATCAGCACGCCGACCTGGAACAGCGCGTCCTGGCCGAACAGGTAGGCGCAGAGCGCCGCGGTCAGGCCGGCCGCCAGGAAGGAGCGGCCGCGGGTGGTCAGCCCGCGCAGGGCCGAGCGCAGTCCGGAGGGGCGGTCGTCCCGCGCCATCTCAGCGGCCCTGCGGACGCGGGATCGGCAGTCGGGCCACCAGGTCGAGCACGACCTGCTCGGCGGTGCGGCGGCTCAGCTGGGTCTCCGAGGTGGGCAGCAGACGGTGGGCGAGCACCGGGACGGCGAGGGTCTGGATGTCGTCCGGCAGCACGTAGTCGCGGCCCTCCAGGGCGGCGTGCGCGCGGGCCGCGCGGACCAGGTGCAGGGTGGCCCGGGGGGAGGCGCCGAGCCGCAGCTCGGGGGAGGTGCGGGTGGCGGCGACCAGGTCGACGGCGTAGCGGCGGACCGGGTCGGAGACGTAGACGGTCTTCACCAGGTCGATCAGCTTGAGCAGGTCGGCGGCATGCGCGACCGGCTGCAGGTCGTCCAGCGGGTTGGCGGCCGAGTGCAGGTCGAGCATGGCGAACTCGGCGTCGGCGCTGGGGTAGCCGATCGAGACGCGGGCCATGAAGCGGTCCCGCTGGGCCTCCGGCAGGGCGTAGGTGCCCTCCATCTCGACCGGGTTCTGGGTGGCGATGACCATGAACGGCGAGGGCAGTTCGTGGGTGGTGCCGTCGATGGTGACCTGGCGCTCCTCCATCGACTCCAGCAGCGCGGACTGGGTCTTCGGCGAGGCCCGGTTGATCTCGTCGCCGACCACGATCTGCGCGAAGATCGCGCCGGGCCGGAACTCGAAGTCCCGCTGGTGCTGGTCGAAGACGTTGGTGCCGGTGACGTCGGAGGGCAGCAGGTCCGGGGTGAACTGGATCCGGCGGACCGTGCAGTCGACCGACCGGGCCAGTGCCTTGGCCAGCATGGTCTTGCCGACGCCCGGCACGTCCTCCAGCAGCAGGTGGCCCTCGGCGAGCAGCACCGTCAGCGCGATCCGGACGGCCTCCGGCTTCCCCTCGATCACGCTCTCGACGGACGCCCGGACCCGGTCCGCGACCGCCGTCAGCTCCGCCAGTCCGGTCGCCTCGCGGCGCTCGTAGCGGCCCGGCTGTGCCTGTTCCGAGCCCTGCCCGTTGATGGTCGTCACCCGTTCGCTCCCACGTGCTCTTCCGCCGGGCGGCTGGTTCGAGCCCGGCCCACCCCGAATACCTGGCGCATTCTTCCCTGTCGGACGGCCGGAAGTCACCCGGCCGGGCGACACGCGTAGGGTGTCCCGGTTTGTGGGGCCGGCCGTTCGCCTCAGTCGATCTCGCGCAGTAGTCCGGTGTGGACGTCGAAGACGAAGCCCCGTACGTCGTCGGTGTGCGGCAGGAACGGCGAGGTGCGTACCCGCTGCATGGACTGGCGGACGTCGCCGTCCAGGTCGACGAAGGACTCCACCGCCCACTGCGGGCGCTGGCCGACCTCCAGCTCCAGCTCGCGGCGGAAGTCCTCGGTGAGGCCGAGCAGGCCGCAGCCGGTGTGGTGGATCAGCACCACCGAGCGGGTGCCGAGGGCGCGCTGACTGATGGTCAGCGAGCGGATCGTGTCGTCGGTGACCACGCCGCCGGCGTTGCGGATGATGTGGGCGTCGCCGAGCTCCAGGCCGAGCGCGGCGAACAGGTCGAGCCGGGCGTCCATGCAGGCGACCACGGCGACGTGCTGGACGGGCCGGGCGTCCATGCCGCGGTCCTGGAAGGTCTCGGCGTAGGTCCGGTTGGCGACGACGAACCGGTCGGTGACGGTCGCGGCGGCCGGCTGCTGGTCCTCGGTCGAAGGCATGGCGTCGACGGTATCGGGCGGCGCCGCCGCGGGGGACGGGTCCGCGCGCGGCTGTGACGCACCCCACCGCCGGACCGGGCCCGCCGCATCGGTCCGCTTCGCCCCGGTTCGTCCGGCGCGCCCGGTCCGCTGCGCCCCGCCCGGGCCGGCACCGCGATCATGGGCCCGACCTGCGGGAACCGATACCTCCGCCCGGGTGGTGCCCCCTCGCGGAACGTTGACTGGCGGGGCGTGGGCGATAGGCTGGCGGCGCAGTGGAGCACGGCGGACGGCACCGCTCACGCGGGCGGGCGCCGGGCTCCGCGGCGGGCCGGTCCGGCCCGTACGCACCTCGCGGCCTCCACCCGCTCCGTGACCACCTGGCGCACCTTCCCCGGTGCCGGGCGGTCGCTCCTTCCCCAGGCGAGCGGGCGGGGACCACGGGCGGCGTGCGGCCGGACCGCCCGGGTGCGGGAGAATGGCCCGGCCACACCGCACCGCTAGAAGGGCCCCACCCCCGTATGAGTACCGACAGCCCGGCCCCCCGGCACGTCCCGGTGATGCTGGAGCGCTGCCTGGACGCGCTGGCTCCGGCGATCTCCGCCCCCGGCGCGGTGGTGGTGGACGCCACCCTCGGCCTCGGCGGCCACAGCGAGGCGCTGCTGACCCGCTTCCCCGAGGTCCGGCTGATCGCCGTGGACCGCGACCCGCAGGCGCTGAAGCTCTCCGCCGAGCGGCTCGCCCGGTTCGGCGACCGGGCCACCCTGGTGCACGCCGTCTACGACGAGATCCCGCGGGTGCTCGACGAGTTGGGAATCCCCGAGGTGCACGGCGTGCTGTTCGACCTCGGCGTCTCCTCGATGCAGTTGGACGAGGCCGACCGCGGCTTCGCCTACGCCCAGGACGCGCCGCTGGACATGCGGATGGACCAGACCCGCGGGATCTCCGCCGCCGAGGTGCTCAACACCTACAGCCACGGCGAGCTGGCCCGGATCCTGAAGTTCTACGGCGAGGAGCGGTTCGCCGGGAAGATCGCCTCGGCGATCCTCCGGGAACGCGAGCGGGAACCGTTCACCACCAGCGCGCGTCTGGTCGAGTTGGTGCGCAACGCCATCCCGGCGGCGACCCGGCGCACCGGCGGCAACCCTGCCAAGCGGACCTTCCAGGCGCTGCGGATCGAGGTCAACGGCGAGCTGGAGGTGCTGGACCGGGCCATTCCCGGCGCGCTGGGCACCCTCGCGATGGGCGGCCGGATCGTCGTGATGTCCTATCAGTCGCTGGAGGACCGGCTGGTCAAGCAGTACCTCCAGGCCGGCGCCACCTCGACCGCCCCGCCGGGCCTGCCGGTGATCCCCGAGGAGCACCAGCCCTGGCTGAAGCTGCTCACCCGCGGTGCCGAACTGGCCACCGAGGAGGAGATCGAGGAGAACCGGCGCGCCGCGCCCGTACGGCTGCGCGTGGCGGAGAGGATCAGGGAGACCCGGAGGTAGCCAGCCGCCGGGGGAGACGCGGAGTGAAGGGGAGTGGAGCGGTGCCGGTGGCCGGCGAGCGGACCCGGGGGAGCCTCCCCGGGCAGGGGGGCAGGGCACGGATCACCGTCCGTCCCGGGGCGCGCTCGATGCGGGGTCGCACCCCGTTCGCGGTGCTGGTGGTGGCGCTGCTCTCGGGCGGGCTGGTCGGCCTGCTGATGCTCAACACCGCGCTCAACGAAGGCTCGTTCACCCTCGCCAGGCTGAAGAAGCAGACCACCGAGGCCACCGACCAGCAGCAGACCCTGCAGCAGCAGATCTACCAGCAGTCCGCGCCCGACGCGCTGGAGCGCAAGGCCCGTGAACTCGGCATGGTCCCCGGCGGCGACCCGGCCTTCCTCGCCCCCGACGGCAAGGTCGACGGCAAGGCCAAGGCCGCCGAGGACAGCCCGCCGGTGCCGCGCTCCGGCAACGAGCCCTGGCAGCGGCCCGGCGCCTCGCCCGCGCCGGGCGCCACACCCGCCGACCCGGGCGTCGAACTCGCCCCGGCGCCGCCCGCCGTCGCGTCCGGCAGCCCGTTCGGTTCGCCGTCGGGCAGCCCGTCGCCCGGGGCGGCGCGATGACCCGCCCGCCCGCCGACGCCCCCCGTCCCCGCCGCTCCCCGTCCGGTCGCCCGGACGCGCGCCGCCGGGTCGGCGAGCCGCGCCGCTCCGCCGACGGCCCGCCGCGCCCGGCCCGGCCGCGCCCCTCCGGCCGGCCCCGGCCGGACGCCCGCCCGGGCCGGCGGCCCGCACCCGCCCGCCGACCGGCGAGCGGCCCGAAGACCATCCGGCTGGCCGACTCCCGGCGCCGGCTGCGGCTGGTGACGGTCTGTCTGCTGCTGGTCTTCGCGATCTTCGCCGGGCGGCTGGTGCAGCTGCAGCTGCTGGACTCCGACGCGCTGGCCGCCGCCGCGGGCGCCAACAAGTACGTCCGGGTCACGCTGCCCGCCGAGCGCGGCTCGATCACCGCCGCCGACGGCACGGTGCTCGCCGCCAGCGTCGACGCGTACGACATCACCGCCGACCCGACCATGTTCACCCCCGAGGCCAGCCACCTGCCGGACGCGCCCGAGCAGGCCGCCGCGCTGCTCGCGCCGATCCTGAACCAGCCGAAGGAGAAGCTGGCCGCCGCGCTGCACCTCAACCCCAAGAACCCGAAGAGCCAGTACGCGCTGCTGACGGCCCGGCAGAGCCCGGCGGCCAAGAACCAGATCAGCGACCTGAAGGCGACGCTGCTCAAGCAGTCCGACACCGCGACCTGCCGCGGCCAGCGGCTGCTGCTCGGCAAGCCCGCCGACAAGGGCGGCCGGCAGTTCCTGGACCCGTCCTGCGCCACCCCGCTGGCCGGGGTGTTCTGGGACCAGTCCACCCGGCGCAGCTACCCGGCCGAGGGGCTGGCCGCCAACCTGGTCGGCTTCGTCAACGCCGACGGCGTGGGCACCGGCGGTCTGGAACTGCAGTACCAGCAGCAGCTGTCCGGGCAGGAGGGCCACTCCACCTACGCCTCGGCGGGCGGCCGCCGGGTGCCCACCGCGGGCGGCAGCCGGCAGGACCCGGTGCCCGGCTCCGACCTGCGCCTGACCGTCAACCCGGACATCCAGTGGGCGGCCCAGCGGGCGATCACCGACCAGGTGGCCAACGCCGGCGCGGAGAAGGGCTACGTGATCGTCCAGGACGTGAGGACCGGTCAGGTGCTGGCGATGGCCACCTCGCCCGGCTTCAACCCCAACGACCTCTCCTCGGCCCGCGCCGACCAGCTCGGCAACGCGGCCGTCCAGGACGCCTACGAGCCGGGCTCCACCGCCAAGTTGATGACCATGGCCGCGGTGCTGGACACCGGCGCGGCGAGCGCGGACACCCACGTCACGGTGCCGAACACGCTGCAGCGCGCCGACCGGGTCTTCCACGACGACGTCGACCACGAGACCTGGTACCTGACGCTGACCGGCGTGCTCGCCAAGTCCTCCAACATCGGCACCATCGAGGCCGCCGAGCACCTCGGGCCGAACCAGCCGGCGGCCAACAAGGTGCTCGCCGGGTACCTGGACCGCTTCGGCATCGGCAAGCCCACCGGCCTCGGCTTCCCCGGCGAGACCCGCGGCATCCTGGCCAAGCCGGAGGACTGGAGCGGCTCGCAGCAGTACACCATCCCGTTCGGCCAGGGCCTGTCGGTGAACGCGCTGCAGGCCACGTCCGTGTTCTCCACCATCGCCAACGGCGGGGTGCGGGTGGCCCCGAGCCTGCTGGCCGGGACCACCGGGCCGGACGGCCGGTTCAGCCCCGCCCCGGCGGGCGCGCAGACCAGGGTGGTGACGCAGCAGACCGCCAGGACGCTGACCGAGATGCTGGAGTCCGTCGTCACCGACGAGCAGGGCACCGGCAACAAGGCGCAGATCCCGGGCTACCGGGTGGCCGGCAAGACCGGCACCGCCAACCGGGTGGACCCGAAGACCGGCAAGTACTCCGGGTACACCGCCTCCTTCATCGGCTTCGCGCCCGCCGACCAGCCCCGGGTGACCGTCTCGTGCGTCATCCAGGACCCGGTCAACGGGCACTTCGGCGGGCAGCTGTGCGGGCCCGTCTTCAAGCAGGTGATGGAGTTCGCCCTGAAGACCCTCCAGGTCCCGCCGAGCGGAAGCGAGGCGCCGAACCTGCCCGTCGAGTGGAAGCCCTGAGATGAGCGAGACCCCCCGGCGCCCCGAGCGCACTATGAGCAGCGTCACGGCCGACCAGACCCGGTTTGGCTCCGGGGGGCGTCCGGCCGATAGCCTTCCGGCCGTGCCGAAACCCGATCAAACCTCCGCGAGTCCGCCCCGCCCCAGCCGTGCCACGGCGCTGCCCCTCGCCGAGGCGGCCCGGCTGCTCGGACTGGCCCCGCTCGACGGCCCCGACGTCACCGGTGTCACCCACGACTCCCGGGCGGTGCGGCCCGGCGACGTGTACGTGGCCTTCCCCGGCGCCAACCACCACGGCGCGGCGTTCGCCGCGCAGGCGGCGGCGGCCGGCGCGGTCGCGGTGCTCACCGACCGGGCCGGCGCCGAGCTGGCCGCCGACGCGGGGGTGCCGCTGCTGGTGGTGGCGAGCCCGCGCGAGGTGATGGGCGAACTGGCCGCCGCGGTCTACGGGTCGCCCAGCGAGAGCCTGCTGATGATCGGTCTGACCGGCACCAACGGCAAGACCACCACCTCCTACCTGGTGGAGGGCGGCCTGCGCGGGGCCGGCCGGCTGCCCGGCGTGATCGGCACCGTGGAGATGCGGGTCGGCGACGAGCGGATCAAGTCCGAGCGCACCACCCCCGAGGCGACCGACCTGCACGCGGTGCTCGGCGTCATGCGGGAGGCCGGCGCGGACTCGGTGGTGATGGAGGTGTCCAGCCACGCGCTGGTGTACGGCCGCACCGACGGGGTGGTCTACGACGTCGCGCTGTTCAACAACCTGACGCCGGAACACCTCGACTTCCACCCCGACATGGAGGACTACTACCGGGCCAAGGCCCGGCTCTTCCAGGAGGGCAAGGCCCGCCGCGGCGTCGCCAACCGCGACGACTCCTACGGCCGGCGGCTCGCCGCCGAGGCGCCGATCCCGATGACCACCTTCTCCGCCGCCGGAGACCCCGCCGCCGACTGGCGCGCGGTGGACGTGCAGCTCGGCCCGGCCGGCTCCACCTTCCGGGTGGTCGGCCCGAACGGCGAGCAGGCCGACGCCTCGGTGCCGCTGCCCGGCCCGTTCAACGTCGCCAACGCGCTCGGCGCGATCACCGCACTGGTCACCGCCGGCATCGACCTGGACGCGGCGGTCGCCGGGCTGGCCCGCGTCCCGGGCGTGCCGGGCCGGCTGGAGAAGGTCGACGCCGGGCAGGCGTACGTCGCGGTGGTCGACTACGCGCACAAGCCGGACGCGCTCAGCGCGGTGCTCGCCTCGCTGCGCGAGGTCACCAAGGGCAAGGTGCACGTGGTGGTCGGCTGCGGCGGCGACCGCGACCCGTACAAGCGCGGGCCGATGGGCGCGATCGCCGCCCGGCTCGCCGACACCGCGGTCCTGACCAGCGACAACCCGCGCTCGGAGGACCCGCTGGCGATCCTCGCCACCATGCTGTCCGGCGCCGCCGAGGTGCCGGAGGCCGAGCGCGGCGAGGTGCTCGCCGTCCCGGACCGGGCCGAGGCGATCGCCCTGGCGGTGGCCCGGGCGCACGCCGGCGACACCGTCCTGGTGGCCGGCAAGGGCCACGAGCTCGGCCAGTACGTGAAGGGCGAGGTCCGCCCGTTCGACGACCGCGAGGTGCTGCGGGTCGCCATCGAGCAGCTCATGACGGAGGCAGACCGATGATCGCTCTGACCCTGGCCGAGGCGGCCCAGGCCGTCGGCGGCACCCTGGACGGCGCCGACCCGGCGGCGCTGATCACCGGTCCGGTGGTCACCGACAACCGGCGGATCGAGCCCGGCGGGCTGTTCGTCTGCGTCCTCGGCGAGCGCGTCGACGGCCACGACTTCGCGGGCCGGGCGGTCGCCGACGGCGCCGTCGCGGTGCTCGCCACCCGCCCGGTCGGCGTGCCCGCGATCCTGGTCGACGACGTGGTGGTGGCCCTCGGCCGGCTCGCCCGCGCCGTGGTGGCCCGCGCCACCGACGTCCGGATCGTGGCGCTCACCGGCTCGGCCGGCAAGACCTCCACCAAGGACCTGATCGGCCAGCTGCTCACCATGCACGGCGAGACGGTCTTCCCGGCCGGCTCGCACAACAACGAGATCGGCCACCCGCTGACGGCCCTTCGGATCGCCCCGACCACCCGTCACCTGGTGATGGAGATGGGCGCCCGGCACAAGGGCGACATCGAGTACCTCACCGGCATCACCCCGCCCACCGTCGGCGTGGTCCTCAACATCGGCACCGCGCACCTCGGCGAGTTCGGCTCCAAGGAGGGCATCGCCGAGGCCAAGGGCGAGATGGTGGAGGCGCTTTCGGCCGACGGCGTGGCCGTGCTGAACGCCGACGACCCGCTGGTGCGCGCCATGAGCAGCCGCACCCGGGCCCGCGTGGTGCTGTTCGGCGAGTCCCCGGACGCACACGTCCGCGCCACGGATGTTCGCCTGGACGCCACCGGACGGCCACAGTTCACGCTCAGCACCCCGGCCGGTTCCGCAGCCGTGCAGCTGCGCCTGTACGGTGAGCACCACGTCTCGAACGCCCTCGCCGCCGCCGCGGTGGCGGTGGAGCTCGGGATGCCCGTCGACCGCGTCGCCGAAGCACTCAGCGAGGCGGGTGCGCTGTCCCGCTGGCGCATGGAGGTGGTCGACCGGGCCGATGGCCTGACCGTCGTCAACGACGCCTACAACGCGAACCCGGAGTCCATGCGGGCCGCGCTGCGGGCCCTCGCGACGATGGCCGGCAGGGGCCCGGAGCGCCGCCGCACCTGGGCGGTGCTCGGCGAGATGCGGGAGCTCGGCGAGGACAGCCTCGACGAGCACGACACCATCGGACGGCTCGCCGTCCGGCTCGACATCACCAAGCTGGTGGCGGTCGGCGGACGCGAGGCGGCCCGGATGGAACTGGGCGCGAGGAACGAAGGTTCGTGGGGTGAGGAGTCGGTGCTGGTGTCCGACGCGGACGCGGCGATCGAGCTGCTGCGCAGTCAGGTGCGGCCGGGGGACGTGGTCCTGGTGAAGGCGTCCCGTTCGGTGGGTCTGGAGAAGGTCGCCGAGGCACTGCTCGCGGACGGTGCCGCGAAGTGAAGCAGATCCTCTTCTCCGGCATGATCGGCCTGGTGCTGACCCTGCTCGGCACCCCCGCCCTGATCAAGCTGCTCGCCCGGCACGGCTACGGCCAGTACATCCGCGACGACGGCCCGAAGGCGCACCACAGCAAGAAGGGCACGCCCACCATGGGCGGCATCGCCTTCATCCTGGCCTCACTGATCGCCTACTTCGCCACCAAGGCGATAACGGGCGAGTCGCCCACCGCCTCCGGCCTGCTGGTGCTGTTCCTGACCGCGGGTATGGGCCTGGTCGGCTTCCTGGACGACTACATCAAGGTGGTCAAGCGCCGCTCGCTCGGCCTGCGGGCCAAGGCGAAGCTGCTCGGCCAGTCCTTCGTCGCCCTCGCCTTCGCCGTCCTGGCCCTGCAGTTCAGCGACAGCCGCGGCCTGACCCCGGCCTCCACCCACCTGTCCTTCGTGCAGGACTTCCGGTGGTCGGTCGGCCCCGTGCTGTTCGTCATCTTCGCCTACTTCATGATCGCCGCGATGTCGAACGGCGTGAACCTGACGGACGGTCTGGACGGCCTGGCCACCGGCGCCTCCGTGATGGTCTTCGGCGCGTACACCTTCATCGGCCTGTGGGAGCACAGCCAGAACTGCGCCTACGCGATCAAGGCCACCGCCAGCTGCTACGACGTCCGCGACCCGCTGGACCTCGCGGTGGTCGCCGCCGCCCTGATGGGCTCCTGCTTCGGCTTCCTGTGGTGGAACACCTCACCCGCCAAGATCTTCATGGGCGACACCGGCTCGCTCGCCCTCGGCGGCGCCCTGGCCGGCCTCGCCATCGTCTCCCGCACCGAGCTGCTGCTCGCCATCCTCGGCGGCCTGTTCGTGATCATCACCCTTTCGGTGATCATCCAGGTCGGCTCGTTCCGGATGACCGGCAAGCGCGTTTTCAAGATGGCGCCACTCCAGCACCACTTCGAACTGGTCGGCTGGAGCGAGGTCCTGATCGTGGTCCGGTTCTGGATCATCCAGGGCCTGTGCGTCGCCGTGGGCCTCGGACTCTTCTACGCGGGATGGGTGACCGGATGAACAACCCCGAGTGGGCCGGACTGCCGGTCGTGGTCGCCGGACTCGGCCTCTCCGGGATCAGCGCCGCCCGCGTCCTGCGCCGACTCGGGGCACAGGTCACGGTGGTGGACGGCGGTGACGGCCCCGGACTGCGGGCCAAGGCCGCCGACCTCGCCGAACTCGGCATCACCGTCCGGCTCGGCGACGGCGAGACGCTGCCCGAGGGCACCCGACTGGTCGTCACCTCGCCCGGCTGGGCCCCCGAGAGCCCGCTGTTCACCGAGGCCACCCTGGCGGACGTGCCGATCTGGGGCGACGTCGAACTCGCCTGGCGGCTGCGCACGCCGCACCCCGCCACCGGCGAGCCGGCGCCCTGGCTCGCCGTCACCGGCACCAACGGCAAGACCACCACCGTCCAGATGCTGGCGTCCATCCTCACCGCCGCCGGCAAGCGCACCGCAGCCGTCGGCAACGTCGGCGTCTCGGTGCTGGACGCCGTCCTCGCCGAGGAACCGTACGACGTCCTCGCCGTCGAACTCTCCAGCTACCAGCTGCACTGGGCGCCCTCGCTGCGGGTGCACTCCGCGGCCGTCCTCAACCTGGCGCCCGACCACCTCGACTGGCACGGCTCGATGGAGGCCTACGCCGCCGACAAGGGCCGGATCTACCAGGGCAACCAGGTCGCCTGCGTGTACAACCTGGCAGACCCGGTCACCGAGGACCTGGTCCGCGAGGCCGACGTCGAAGAGGGCTGCCGCGCCGTCGGCTTCGGCCTGGACGCCCCCGCGGTCTCCAACCTCGGCGTGGTCGACGGCCTGCTGGTCGACCGGGCCTTCATCCCCGACCGCGACCGCAGCGCCGCCGAGATCGGCGCCGTCTCCGACGTCCACCCGCCGGCCCCGCACAACATCGCCAACGCGCTGGCCGCCGCCGCCCTCGCGCGCGCCTACGGCGTCGACGCCAAGGCGGTCCGCGACGGCCTGCGCGCCTTCCGACCGGACGCCCACCGGATCGCACACGTCGCCGAGGTCGACTCGGTCACCTACATCGACGACTCCAAGGCCACCAACACCCACGCCGCCGCCGCCTCGCTGGCCGCCTACCAGCCCGTGGTGTGGATCGCCGGCGGCCTCGCCAAGGGCGCGACCTTCGACGAACTCGTGCTCGGCGCCGCCGCCCGGCTGCGCGCCGCGGTGCTGATCGGGCAGGACCGCGAGCTGATCCGCGAGGCGCTGGCGCGACACGCCCCGGAGGTCCCGGTGTTCGAGCCCGCCCCGGGCCAGACTGGCGCCGAGGCGATGACCGAGATCGTCCGCGCGGCGGCCGCCGCCGCGAAGCCCGGCGACACCGTCCTGCTCGCCCCGGCCTGCGCCTCGATGGACATGTTCACCAACTACGGTGAGCGCGGGGACATGTTCGCCGCCGCGGTCAAGGCGCTGTAGGGAGAGCCCCGTCAGGGGCGCGGGAACTGCGCGGGGCGGAAGGCGCACGTCCGTAAGATCGCGCCGACGGGGGCCAGTTGCACGCGCCCCAGCGGTTTCCCGAAGGAGGAACGTCGTGCCCACCAGCGAGAAGCAGCCGTTGCGGCTGATCTCGGCGACCACGACCACCTTCAAGTCGGCGGGCCCGCTGGCCCGGCTGCGGGCCACCCGGGAGCGGCTCGCGGATCTGAGGGACCGTCCGCTGACGCCCTATTACCTGATCCTCGGGTCCTCGCTGCTGCTGGTGGTGCTCGGCCTGGTGATGGTCTTCTCGGCCTCGCAGAACGCGGTGGTCGAGTTCGGCCTGCCGATCACCTTCTTCTTCCGCAAGCAGCTGATCGCCCTGCTGCTCGGCGCGGTGCTGGCGATCCTGCTGGCCCGCGCCCCGGTGAAGGCGCTGCGGGCGGCCGTCTACCCGCTGCTGTTCGGCGTGGTCGGGGCCCTGGTGCTGGTCACCATCCCGGGCATCGGGGTGCGGATCAACGGCAACCGGAACTGGATCAGCCTGGGCTTCTTCCAGATCCAGCCGTCCGAGTTCGCCAAGCTGGCCCTGCTGCTGTGGGCCGCCGACCTGCTCGCCCGCAAGCAGCGCACCCACATGCTCGACCAGTGGAAGCACCTGCTGATCCCGCTGGTCCCGGGCACCGTGGTGCTGATGATGCTGATCATGATCGGCGGCGACATGGGCACCACCATGGTGCTGATCGCCATGCTGTTCGGCCTGCTGTGGATGGTCGGCGCCCCGCTGCGGCTGTTCGCGGCGACGCTGGGCATCGCGGTGGTCGCCTGCACCGCGCTGATCATCACCGTCCCGCACCGGCTGGGCCGGCTTGCCTGCGTCGGCGTCACCAAGCCCGACCCCAATCTGGACTGCTTCCAGGCGCTGCACGGCCTGTACGCGCTGGCCGCCGGCGGGCCGTTCGGCTCGGGCCTCGGCGCGGGCGTCGAGAAGTGGGGACAACTTCCGGAGGCGCACACCGACTTCATCTTCGCGGCGACCGGCGAGGAGCTCGGTCTGGTGGGGACGCTGTCGGTGCTCGGTCTCTTCGCGGCACTAGGCTACGCGGGTATCCGAGTGGCCCTCGGCACCAAGGACCCGTTCGTGCGGTACGCGGCGGGCGCGGCCACCACGTGGATCATGGCGCAGGCCGTGGTCAACCTGGGGTCGGCGCTGGGACTCCTGCCCATCGCGGGCGTCCCGCTGCCGTTGTTCTCGTACGGCGGGTCGGCGATGCTGTCGGCCATGTGCGCGGTCGGGCTGCTGCTGTGCTTCGCGCGCAGCACGCCGGCCGCCAAGGCGGCGTTGGCCGCCCGGACCTCGAACTCCCGGCTCAGGCCCGTCCTGGCCCGGGTGCTGCCAGGACGTAAAACCACAGTGCGCAAGGCCGCCCGGCCGCCGCGCAGGGAGCGGTGAATCTCGTGCATGTCGTACTCGCCGGCGGCGGTACCGCCGGTCACATCGAGCCGGCCATGGCGCTCGCGGACGCGCTGCGCAGGCACGACCCGTCGGTCGGGATCACCGCCCTCGGCACCGAGCGCGGCCTGGAGACCCGGCTGGTCCCGGAGCGCGGCTACGACCTGGCGCTGATCCCCGCGGTGCCGCTGCCCCGCAAGCCCACCCCCGAACTGATCACCGTCCCGGGCCGACTGCGCGGCACGGTGCGCGCCGCGCAGGACGTGATCGAGCGGACCAAGGCCGACGTGGTGGTCGGCTTCGGCGGCTACGTGGCGATGCCCGCGTACCTGGCGGCCAAGCGGGTCGGGGTGCCGATCGTGGTGCACGAGGCGAACGCCCGCCCCGGCCTGGCGAACAAGATCGGCGCCCGGTACAGCGACTTCGTGGCGGTCTCCACCCCGGACTCCAAGCTGCGCGACTCCCGCTACATCGGCATCCCGCTGCGCCGCACCATCGCCACCCTGGACCGCGGCGCGGTGCGCCCGGAGGCGCGGCACTACTTCGGGCTGGACCAGCGGCTGCCCACCCTGCTGGTCTCCGGCGGCTCGCAGGGCGCCCGCCGCCTGAACGAGACGGTGCAGGCGATCGCGCCGCGGCTGCAGCAGTACGGGGTGCAGATCCTGCACGCGGTCGGCCCGAAGAACGAGCTGCCGGCGATCGACGACATCCCGGGCATGCCGCCGTACCGGGCGCTGCCGTACCTGGACCGGATGGACCTGGCGTACGCGGCGGCCGACATGATGCTGTGCCGGGCCGGCGCGATGACGGTGGCGGAGCTGGCCGCGGTGGGCCTGCCGGCCGCGTTCGTGCCGCTGCCGATCGGCAACGGCGAGCAGCGGCTGAACGCCCAGCCGATGGTCAAGGCGGGCGGCGGCCTGCTGGTGGACGACGCCGAGCTGACCCCGGACTGGGTGCTGAAGAACGTGCTGCCGGTGCTCACCGACCCGGCGCGGCTGTGGGAGATGTCGCGCTCCGCCGCCGAGTTCGGCCGCCGGGACGCGGACGAGCTGCTGGTGCAGATGGTGTACGAGGCGGTCGAGGCAGCCCGCGGCGGCCGCCGCCGTGGCTGAGCCGGACCCGCTCGACGAGGAGGACGAGTTCGGGGAGCCGCGGGCTCCCCGGCTCCGGCTCTCCCGGCGCGGGGTGCTGGTCCTGGTCGCGCTGGGCGCGCTGGTGGTCGGCGCGCTCGGCTGGACGGTGTTCTTCTCCTCCGCGCTGGACGTCCGCCGGGTGGCCGTCCAGGGCCTGGACAGCGGGCAGTTGAGCCAGGACCAGGTCCGCGACGCGCTCGGCGGCACCGCCGCCGGGCCGCTGGCCCGGGTGGACCTCGACGCCGCCCGGGCCGAGGTGGCGAAGGTCCCGCGGGTGGCCCGGGCCGAGGTGTGGCGCGGCTGGCCGCACACCCTGCGGATCAAGGTGGTGGAGCGCCGGCCGGTGGCGGCGATCCGCGGCGACGACGGCCGCTTCACCCAGGTCGACGCACAGGGCGTGGAGTTCGCCAACGAACCACAGCCCCCGCCCGGAGTCCCGGTGGTGGCCCTCCAGTTGGGCCGCCCGGCGACCGACGCGCTGGGCGTGATCGACAAGTCGACACTGATCCGCGCGGCGATCACCGTCGCCGCCGGCCTCCCCGCCGAGGTGGCCAAGCAGGCCGGTTCGCTCACGGTCTACTCCTACGACGACATCCGCCTCCAACTCGCCTCCGGCGCCACGATCCGCTGGGGCAGCGCCGAGCTGACGGACCGGAAGGCGCGGGTGCTGACCGCGCTGCTCGGGCAGAAAGCCGCCAATTACGACGTGAGTGCGCCGGATGCCCCGGCCGTGTCGGGTTGATCCACTTCGGCGTCGGTGGCCCGTACTACGGTGACCACCAGCGATCGGAGAGGGTGTTCCCATGCTGTGCGGCCGCCGGTATCGGCTTGAACTCGATGCGGTGCAAGCCGGGTTGTGCGAGACCTTCGGCGCCATCTGCCGAGCGGTGTGGAACACCGCGCTGGAGCGGCGCCGGGAGTACCGGCGGCGCGGCGGGTGGATGAACTACGTGCCGCAGGCCGCCGAGCCGGCAGATGCCAAGCGAGAGTTCCCGTGGCTGAAGGACGCCCCGTCGCACGTGCTGCAGCAGACCCTCCGGGACCTGGACCGGGCGTGCCGGGAGCGCGGCACGTTCAAGGTCAGGTGGCGTTCCTCGGCCCGCTGGTCGCCGTCCTTCCGATTTCCCGCCGGGAACCTCATCGTGGTCGAACGGCTGGGACGGAAGTGGGGCCGGGCGAAGCTGCCGAAGCTCGGGTGGGTCCGGTTCCGCTGGTCACGCCCGCTCGGTGGCGAGGTTCGCTCGGCGACGGTCAGCCGCCAGGGGGGTCACTGGTACGTCTCCTTCCTGGTCGACGACGGAAGGGTCACGCCCGAGGAGCATGCGATGCCCTTCACGTCGGTCGGGGTGGACCGGGGTGCGAAGGTCGCCGCGACCACCAGCGGCGGCGTCTTCCACGATCGCGCGTACGTCACGCCGGGCGAGGCGACCAGGCTGCGCCGATTGCAGCAGCAGCTCGCGCGCTGCGAGCGCGGCAGCAACCGCCGCCGGGCGGTACGGGCGAAGGTCAACGCCATCACCGGCCGGGTCCACGACCGCCGCGCCGACTTCTGCGCTCGCACCGCTGCCGAACTGGCGACCCGCAACGCCGTCGTGGTCCTCGAGAACCTCCGGATCAGGGACATGACCGCGAGCGCGGCCGGTACGGTCGGAAGTGGTGCTGGTCGATCCCGCGTACACGTCGCAGACCTGCTCGGACTGCGGGCACGTGGACCCGAAGAACCGTGAGAGCCAAGCGGTCTTCGTGTGCACGGCCTGCGGGCACCGGGACCATGCCGATGTGAACGCGGCGAAGAACATCCTCAACGCCGCAGGGCATGCGGTGTCAGGGCGTGGAGACCTCGGCATCGGCCGGTCCGTGAAGCGCCAACCGTCGGCTACGGTTCCACGCGCGGGGCTGACCCCGCGCGGAACGCGCGGCCGGAATCCCCGTCCTTTGGCGCGGGGAGGAAGTCAACCGGTAAGTTCTAAGCCGGGGGGCGGTATTGACGGAGTCGCGGCTCCGGTCCGACCCTTGGTGGTCACCCCGGTTTCACCGGAGGGTCGATGATCACATAGGCTCAAAAGAAAAAGGGAAGCTCGGCGTGTTCGTTGAATCACGCGCTGGTTGCGACCTACTGTCCTGTGTCATGAGGCTGTGCTCGACACCGAAGTGACATCGGCACAGTTATAACCCTCAACCTCAAGTTTAGGGTTCGGGTTGGAGTCGCACGCGCTTCCCACCCATCGACATCCGTCGGCCTTCGCATCCAGGGGAGCCGACCCGGAAATTCGAGGCGAGAGGCCCCGACGTGGCAGCACCCCAGAATTACCTCGCGGTCATCAAGGTCGTCGGCATCGGCGGAGGCGGCGTCAACGCCATCAACCGGATGATCGAGGTCGGGCTCAAGGGCGTCGAGTTCATCGCGATCAACACCGACGCCCAGGCGCTGCTGATGAGCGACGCCGACGTGAAGCTCGACGTCGGCCGTGAACTGACCCGCGGCCTCGGCGCCGGCGCCAACCCCGAGGTCGGCCGGAAGGCCGCCGAGGACCACCGCGAGGAGATCGAGGAGGTCCTCAAGGGGGCCGACATGGTCTTCGTGACCGCCGGCGAGGGCGGTGGCACCGGCACCGGCGGCGCGCCCGTGGTGGCCAACATCGCCCGTTCGCTCGGCGCCCTGACCATCGGCGTGGTCACCCGTCCGTTCACCTTCGAGGGCCGCCGCCGGGCCAACCAGGCCGAGGACGGCATCGCCTCCCTGCGCGAGCAGGTCGACACCCTGATCGTCATCCCGAACGACCGACTGCTGTCGATCTCCGACCGCCAGGTCTCGGTGCTGGACGCCTTCCGCTCCGCCGACCAGGTGCTGCTCTCCGGTGTGCAGGGCATCACCGACCTGATCACCACCCCCGGCCTGATCAACCTGGACTTCGCCGACGTCAAGTCGGTGATGTCGGACGCCGGTTCCGCGCTCATGGGCATCGGCTCCGCGCGCGGCGAGGACCGGGCCAAGGCGGCCGCCGTGATGGCGATCTCCTCGCCGCTGCTGGAGGCCTCGATCGACGGCGCCCGCGGCGTGCTGCTCTCCATCTCCGGCGGCTCGGACCTCGGCCTGTTCGAGATCAACGAGGCGGCCCAGCTGGTCTCCGAGGCGGCCCACCCCGAAGCCAACATCATCTTCGGCGCGGTCATCGACGACGCGCTCGGCGACGAGGTCCGGGTCACCGTGATCGCGGCCGGCTTCGACGGCGGCCAGCCGCCGGCGATCGTCCGCGAGCCGGTGGTGAAGTCGGCCTCGACCAACCCGCCGGCCACCCCGGAGCGTCCGCTCGGCCGCCCGTCGTACGGCACCATCGGCTCGGTCACCCGCTCCGACGAGCCGTCCCGGCCGAGCGAGTCCCCGGTGACCGCCACCGCCTCGCCGGTGCCGCCGCAGGTCCAGCCGGTCCGTCAGCCGTACGTCGAGAGCCCCGCGGAGGAGCTCGACGTGCCGGACTTCTTGAAGTGATCGACAGCTCGCTGCGCAACGGTGCTCACTTCGCCTTCACCACCCGGTGGGGCGGGGTGAGCACCGCGCCGTACGGGGAGCTCAACCTCGGCGGCGCGGTCGGGGACTCACCCGAAGCCGTCATGCAGAACCGTTTCCTCACCGCCCGCGAGCTGGGCCTCGACCCGGCCGACGTGGTGTGGATGAACCAGGTGCACGGCGCCGAGGTCGCCGTGGTGACGGAGCGCCAGCCGGACGGCCAGGCCCCCACCGTGGACGCGGTGGTCACCGACCGCCCGCTGGCGCTCGCCGTGCTGACCGCCGACTGCACCCCGGTGCTGCTGGCCGACCCGGTGGCCGGCATCGCCGGCGCCGCGCACGCCGGCCGGCCCGGCCTCGCCGCCGGGGTGGTCCCCGCGGTGGTCACCGCGATGGTGGAACTCGGCGCCCGGCCCGAGCGGATCACCGCCGCCACCGGCCCCGCGGTCTGCGGCCGCTGCTACGAGGTGCCCGCCGCGATGCGCGCCGAGGTCGCCGAACTCGTCCCGGCCGCCTGGGCCGAGACCTCGTGGGGCACCCCCGCGCTGGACGTCCCGGCGGGGGTCGCCGCGCAGCTCGCCGCGGCGGGCGTGCAGGATGTGGTGCGATCGACCGTCTGCACCCTCGAGTCCGCCGACCACTACTCCTACCGCCGCGAGCAGCGGACCGGACGACTCGCGAGCTACGTCTGGCTGGGGCCCTCACACTCATGACGAACGACATCTTCGGTCCGTTCCCGGGCCGCTCCGACTTCCCGGCTGCCCTGACGGAGGCTCAGCGCGCCCGCTACGAGCAGCTGGGCGCCAGCCTCGACGTGGTCGAGCGCCGGATCGCCGACGCCTGCGCCGCGGCGGGCCGCCCCCGCGAGGAGGTCACCCTGATCGTGGTGACCAAGACCTACCCCGCCGAGGACACCGCCCTGCTGGCCGGACTCGGCGTCACCGACGTGGCGGAGAACCGCGACCAGGACGCCGCCCCCAAGGCCGAGCGCTGCGTCGAACTCCCGCTCAGCTGGCACTTCGTCGGTCAGCTGCAGACCAACAAGGCCCGCTCGGTGGTCCGCTACTCGGACGTCGTGCACTCGGTGGACCGCGACCGGCTGGTCGACTCGCTGGCCGCCGCCGTCCGCGCCGCCGAACGCCCGCCGCTCGGCTGCCTGGTGCAGGTCGCCCTCGACAAGGAGTCGGGGGAGGGCGAGCACCGCGCGGGCGTCGCCCCCGCCGACGTGGCCGCCCTGGCCGACCGGATCGCCGACACGCCCGGGCTGCGCCTGGACGGTGTGATGACGGTCGCACCGCTGGTGGGCCCGCTCGCGGACGACCCCGCGCGCGCCTTCGCACGCCTCGCGGAAATCGCAAGCGCCGTACGCGCGGCCCATCCGACTGCCACGATGGTTTCGGCAGGGATGAGTGGGGACTTGGAGCAGGCGATCGCCGCAGGAGCGACACATGTACGCGTCGGAACGGCGGTGCTCGGAGTGCGGTCACCCCTCGGGTAACGTCACCGAGTAAGTAGATCAGACTGCAGGACAAAATAGGACAGAACCTAGCAGATGATCAGTCTGCAGGTAAACCGTGGATCGCATCCGAGCGCACACCTCCGCGGTCTGACGGACCGTCGGCCTGACCGGCCGTAAGAGGATCACGGGCTCCGCAGGGCGACACGGTGGGCGCATGAGCGGAGGAGACAGAGGCATGGCCGGCGCGATGCGCAAGATGGCGGTCTATCTCGGCCTCGTCGAGGACGAGACCTACGACGGCCAGGGGTACGACCCCGACGACGACTACGACACGGACCCCGAGCCGATCCGCACCGGACGGACCGAGGACCTCCGGGCCGCGCCCCAGCCGGCGCCCGCCGCCCAGGCGGCGCCGGTGGCGCAGATCGCGCCCCAGCCGGTGCCCGCCGCGGTGCCGATCCGGCAGGACCCGCCGCGGATGGCGCCCGTGTCCTCCATCACACCCGACCGCCACCGCAACCTGGAGAAGAGCGCCCCGGTGATCATGCCCAAGGTAGTGAACGAACGAGAGCCCTACCGCATCACCACGCTGCACCCGAGGACCTACAACGAGGCCCGTACCATCGGGGAACAGTTCCGTGGCGGCACTCCTGTGATCATGAATTTGACCGAGATGGACGACACGGACGCGAAGCGGCTCGTAGACTTCGCGGCTGGACTGGTCTTCGGTCTGCACGGCAGTATCGAGCGCGTGACACAGAAGGTGTTCCTGCTGTCGCCTGCTAACGTCGATGTCACGGCGGAGGACAAGGCTCGGATCGCCGAGGGTGGGTTCTTCAACCAGAGCTGACCCGGCCACGACTTTCTGTGTGGATCAATTGACAGTGCGTCACTGACGGACCGTCGGCCTGGGAGAGGGAAAACGCGATGGGGATCTTCGGTTCGGTGCTCTACTGGGTGCTGACCGTGTTCCTGCTGATCCTGCTCTTCAGGTTGGTGATGGACTGGGTCTTCCAGTTCGCCCGCTCGTGGCGTCCTGGAAAGGCCATGGTCGTGGTGCTGGAGGCCACGTACACTGTCACGGATCCGCCACTCAAGCTTCTTCGGCGTTTCATCCCGCCGTTGCGTCTCGGGGGCGTGGCGCTCGACCTGTCCTTCTTCGTACTGATGATCATTGTGTATGTCCTGATCTCGCTCGTGCAGCGCCTGTCGTTCTGACGATGCGACAGGATGCCGGTGTGCCGACGATCACGTTGAGGTGAAGAGATGCCATTGACCCCCGAGGACGTTCGGAACAAGCAGTTCACGACCGTCCGGCTGCGCGAAGGCTATGACGAGGACGAGGTCGATGCCTTCCTCGACGAGGTCGAAGCCGAGCTGACTCGCCTGCTGCGCGAGAACGAGGACCTGCGCGCCAAGCTCGCCGCGGCCACCCGTGCCGCGGCGCAGAACCAGGCCAACATGCGCAAGGAGCAGCAGGCTCCGCAGGACGCCGGCCGTCCCGGCGCCCCGGTGCCCGCCGCCATATCCGGCCCGCCGGTGCCCGGCCAGCAGCAGGGCCCCGGTCCGCAGCAGCTCGGCGGCCCGCAGCAACTCGGCGGCCCCCAGCAGGGCATGGGCAACCAGCAGGGCATGGGCAACCAGCCCCTCGGCCTGCCGTCCGGCGCGCCGCAGCTGCCCGCCGGCCAGGGCGGCCCGATGGGCGGTCCGATGGGCAACCCGATGCAGCAGCAGATGGGTCAGACCATGGGCGGCCAGCAGCAGCTGGTCCAGCCGATGGGCGGCCAGATGCTGCAGCCGATGGGCAACCCGATGCAGCAGCAGATGGGTCAGACCATGGGCGGGCAGCAGCTCGCTCCCATGGGCGGCCCGATGGGCGGTCCGATGGGCGCCCCGATGCAGCAGCAGGCCCCCGGTGGCGACAGCGCCGCGCGTGTCCTCGCGCTCGCCCAGCAGACCGCCGACCAGGCGATCTCCGAGGCCCGTTCCGAGGCCAACAAGATCGTCGGCGAGGCCCGCAGCCGCGCCGAGGGCCTGGAGCGGGACGCCCGCGCCAAGGCCGACGCCCTGGAGCGGGACGCCCAGGAGAAGCACCGCGTCGCGATGGGCTCGCTGGAGTCCGCCCGCGCCACGCTGGAGCGCAAGGTCGAGGACCTGCGCGCCTTCGAGCGCGAGTACCGGACGCGGCTCAAGTCCTACCTGGAGACCCAGCTGCGCCAGTTGGAGTCCCAGGCGGACGACTCGCTCGCTCCGCCGCGGATCCCCGCCACCGCGTCGCTGCCCCCGGCGGCCTCGTCGATGGCCCCCGCGGGTGCCGGTGCGATGAGCTCGGCGCCGTCCTTCGGCTCCAGCCCGTCCTTCGGCGGCAACCAGTCCTTCGGCGGCTCGTCGTTCGGCACCTCGTCCGGCGCCCCGTCCTTCGGCGGGCCCTCGGCGGGCAACGGCGCGATGGCCCCGGCGGGCATGACCCAGCCGATGGCCGCGGTGCGCCCGCAGCCCCCGCAGCCGATGCAGCAGGCTCCCGCGCCGATGCGAGGGTTCCTGATCGACGAGGACGGCGACAACTAGCCGTTCGGCACACGCGAAAGATCCGCCCGAGGAGGGGAACTCCCCTCGCCGGGCGGATCTTTGCTGTCTGCGGTCGGTTGCTCGCGCAGTTCCGCCCCCAGCCCCAAGGGGGGCCGGGAGGTACCCCCCGCGCCCCTGACGGGGCGCGGGGATTCGGCACGCAGCGTTGGCCCTTGCCTGGCCGGTCAGGCCTTGCGGAGGGTGAAGTCCAGGGCCAGGTTCTCGTCGGTGAAGCGGGGGGCGTCGGGGTCGGTGATGGTGAGGGTAAGGGATTCGGCGAGGACCTCGGTGGCGACCAGGGACTGGTGCTCGGTGAGGGCCTCGCGGGTTTCCTCGTCGGTGGTGGCGAGTTGGAGGTGGATGCGGTCGGCGACGTCGAGGCCGGAGTTCTTCCGGGCCTCCTGGATCTGGCGGATCGCGTCGCGGACGATGCCGAGCCGCTTGAGCTCGGGGGTGATCGCCAGGTCGAGGGCGACGGTGGCGCCGGACTCGTTGGCGACGGCCCAACCCTCGCGCGGGGTCTCGGTGATGATCACCTCGTCGGGGGAGAGGGTGATCGTCTCGCCGTCGAGTTCGACCGCGGTCCCGCCGGAGGCGCGCAGCTCCGCGGCGAGCCGCGCCGCGTCGGCGGCGGCGACGGCCTTGGCGACGTCCTGGACGCCCTTGCCGAAGCGCTTGCCGAGGGCCCGGAAGTTGGCCTTGGCGGAGGTGTCGACCAGCGAACCGCCGACCTCGGCGAGCGACTCCAGGACCGAGACGTTGAGCTCCTCGGCGATCTGGGCGCGCAGGTCGGCCGGGAGCTCCTCCCAGCCCTGGGCGGCGATCAGCGCGCGGGACAGCGGCTGACGGGTCTTCACCCCGGACTCGGCGCGGGTGGCCCGGCCGAGCTCGACCAGGCGTCGGACCAGCGCCATGTGCTTGGACAGCTCGGTGTCGATCAGCGACTCGTCGGCGACCGGCCAGCTGCTGAGGTGGACCGAGACCGGCGCGTCCGGGGCGACCGGGACGACCAGGTCCTGCCAGACCCGCTCGGTGATGAACGGGGTGAGCGGGGCCATCAGCCGGGTGACGGTCTCCAGCGCCTCGTGCAGGGTGGCGAGCGCGGCGGCGTCGCCCTGCCAGAAGCGGCGGCGGCCGCGGCGGACGTACCAGTTGGACAGGTCGTCGACGAAGCCGGAGAGCAGCTTGCCGGCCCGCTGGGTGTCGTACGCCTCGTAGGCGGCGTCCACCTCCCGGACCAGGGTGTGCAGTTCGGACAGCACCCAGCGGTCGAGCTGCGGGCGCTCTGCCGGGGCCGGGTCGGCCGCGGAGGGGGCCCAGCCGGCGGTGCGGGCGTACAGGGCCTGGAAGGCGACGGTGTTCCAGTAGGTGAGGAGGGTCTTGCGGACCACCTCCTGGATGGTCCCGTGGCCGACCCGGCGGGCCGACCAGGGGGAGCCGCCCGCGGCCATGAACCAGCGCACCGCGTCGGCGCCGTGCTGGTCCATCAGCGGGATCGGCTGCAGGATGTTGCCCAGGTGCTTGGACATCTTGCGGCCGTCCTCGGCCAGGATGTGGCCGAGGCAGACGACGTTCTCGTAGGAGTTCTTGTCGAACACCAGGGTGCCGACGGCCATCAGCGTGTAGAACCAGCCGCGGGTCTGGTCGATCGCCTCGGAGATGAACTGCGCCGGGTAGCGCTGCTCGAACAGCTCCTTGTTGCGGTACGGGTAGCCGTACTGCGCGAACGGCATCGAGCCCGAGTCGTACCAGGCGTCGATCACCTCGGGCACCCGGACCGCGGTGGTGGAGCACTGCGGGCAGGGGAAGGTGACCTCGTCGATGTACGGGCGGTGCGGGTCCAGGCCGGACTGGTCGGTGCCGGTCAGCTCGGAGAGCTGGGCGAGCGAGCCGACGCAGGTCAGGTGGTCGTCCGCGCAGCGCCAGATCGGCAGCGGGGTGCCCCAGTAGCGGTTGCGGGAGAGCGCCCAGTCGATGTTGTTGTTCAGCCAGTCGCCGAAGCGGCCGTGCTTGACCGTGTCGGGGAACCAGTTGGTCGCCTCGTTCTCGCGGATCATCGCGTCCTTGACGGCGGTGGTCCGGATGTACCAGGACGGCTGCGCGTAGTAGAGCAGCGCGGTGTGGCAGCGCCAGCAGTGCGGGTAGCTGTGCTCGTACGGGAGGTGACGGAACAGCAGGCCGCGGGCCGCCAGGTCGGCGACCAGGGTCTCGTCGGCCTTCTTGAAGAACACCCCGCCGACCAGCGGGACGTCGGCGGCGAAGGTGCCGTCGGTCTCCACCGGGTTGACCACCGGCAGGTCGTAGCGGCGGCAGGTCGCGAGGTCGTCGGCGCCGAAGGCGGGCGACTGGTGGACGATGCCGGTGCCGTCCTCGGTGGTGACGTAGTCGGCGGTCAGCACGTAGTGGGCGTCCGGGATCTCGACCAGGTCGAAGGGGCGCCGGTAGTGCCAGCGCTCCATCTCGGCGCCGGTGAAGGACTCGCCGGTGGTCTCCCAGCCCTCGCCGAGGGCCTTGGCGACCAGCGGCTCGGCGACCACCAGGCGCTCGTTGCCGTCGGTGGCGACCACGTAGGTCACCTCGGGGTGGACGGCGGCGGCGGTGTTGGAGACCAGGGTCCACGGGGTGGTGGTCCACACCAGCAGGGCGGCGGTGCCGGCCAGCGGGCCGGAGGTGAGCGGGAAGCGCACGTACACCGAGGGGTCGACCACGGTCTCGTAGCCCTGGGCCAGCTCGTGGTCGGACAGGCCGGTGCCGCAGCGCGGGCACCACGGGGCGACCCGGTGGTCCTGGACCAGCAGGCCCTTGTCGAAGATCTGCTGGAGCGACCACCAGACCGACTCGATGTAGGACGGGTCCATGGTGCGGTACGCCTCGTCGAGGTCGACCCAGTAGCCCATCCGCCGGGTCAGTTCGGCGAACGCGTCGGTGTGCCGGGTCACCGACTCGCGGCACTTGGCGTTGAACTCGGCGATGCCGTACTTCTCGATCTCCGGCTTGCCGGAGAAGCCCAGCTCCTTCTCGACCGCGAGCTCCACCGGCAGGCCGTGGCAGTCCCAGCCGGCCTTGCGGGCCACGTGGTAGCCCTTCATGGTGCGGTAGCGCGGGAAGACGTCCTTGAAGACGCGGGCCTCGATGTGGTGCGCGCCGGGCATGCCGTTGGCGGTGGGCGGGCCCTCGTAGAACACCCACTCGGGGCGGCCCTCGGACTGCTCCAGGCTGCGCTGGAAGACCTTCTGGTCCTGCCAGAAGCTCAGGATCTGGTGTTCGAGCACCGGCAGGTCGACCTGCGCGGGGACGGCGTTGTAGGTGGGCGACATGGCGGGCGTCAACCTCCGGCGGATGCGTGGACTGGCTCCGACGGAGGGACGAGACGGCTGGCCGTCCCGCGGTACCACCCTCCTTGGCCGCGCGCGTTGCCGTGGCCCTCTCTTTGGGTTTTGCTGCCGGGTCTAGTAGGCCCTGACCAGGGCCGTTCTTCCGGCGGCTCCGGGGTGATCTTCCCGCCGCGCACACCCCCGGGCTCGCACCGTCCCCGGGTCGCTCATGGCTGCGTACGTCGGTACTCGTCCCATCTGCGCCTTGCAATGCACAGTGTATCGGCCCCGGCAAGCCGATTCGCGCACCCGCGAGCCGGTGGCCCGGGTGGTTAGCCGATGACGATCTGGGCACAACTTGGGCAGCGTTTCCGCGACCGGCGGCTGCGCGGGTGGGATCGGCGAAACGCTTCGGTATGTCCCGTTGTGGGCTGATTCGATGAGGTTTATCGTTCCCGGACCGGCAAGATCGTCGGGAACCGACGCTTCTGATCATTCGTGAATGAGGTCGAAAGCCATGGCTGAGAAGGCGACAGGAACCGTGACCAAGAGGTCGCGCAAGGCCGTGGCAGGCGACCCAGGGGAGGGGACCGTGAGCACTGCACGGCGAAAGACCGGCACGACCACCGGACACACCGCGGCGACGAGCCGCGGCCACGTGCCCGCGGGCAGTGGCGCCCGCGGCGCCGAGTCGGTCGACCCGGCGGAGCTGCCGGTCCGCCCGGGCGAGGAGTCCTGGACCGCCGCCGAGGTCGCCGAGCTGCACGACGAGCTCGCCTCCGACCTGCTCCGGCTGCGCGCCGAGATCGAGGCCTCCGAGGCCGCCGTCGCGGGCCTGATGCGCGACTCCAACGACGGCGCGGGCGACGACCAGGTCGACGCCGGCACCAAGAACATCAACCGGGAGAGCGAGCTCGCGCTCGCCAGCAACGCCCGCGACAGCCTCGCCCAGACCGAGCGCGCGCTGGCCCGGCTGGAGGGCGCCGGCTTCGGCCTGTGCGAGTCCTGCGGCCAGCCGGTCGGCAAGGCCCGCCTGCAGGCCTTCCCGCGGGCCACGCTCTGCGTCAGCTGCAAGGCGAAGCAGGAGCGCCGCTGACCCGGGTCCGGTGACGCTCCGGTGACCGGGATTCACCGCGCGCGGCGGCCACGGGGGCGGGCGGTGCCGTACCCTCGTCCCCGTAACGTCGACCGGCTTTCCACACGGCAGCGGAGCGGATCATCAGCACTCCAGGTTCCCCCCAGACCCAGGACGACGCCGTCCCCACCGCCCGGCAGCCCGAGGGCGGTGAGTCGGTGAACCCCGCCGAGGACCTCCCGGCGGGCGGCGCCACCGCCGCCGACGGGGCGCGCGCGGTCGTCCGCCGGCGCCGGATCAGCCTGCTGCTGGTGGTCGCGCTCATCGCGTACCTGATCGACCTCGGCTCCAAGCTGCTGGTGGTCGCCAAGCTGGAGGGCCACTCGCCGATCCGGGTCATCGGCGACTGGATGACCTTCCAGGTGATCCGCAACCCCGGCGCCGCGTTCGGCATGGGGCAGGCGATGACCGTGCTGTTCACCGCCATCGCGGCCGGCGTCATCGTGGTGATCTGGCGGATCGCCCGCAAGCTCTACAGCCTGCCCTGGGCGATCGCGCTCGGCCTGCTGCTCGGCGGCGCGCTCGGCAACCTCACCGACCGGCTGTTCCGCACCCCCGGCGTCTTCCGCGGCCACGTGGTGGACTTCATCTCGGTCCAGCACTTCGCCGTCTTCAACCTCGCCGACTCGGCGATCGTCTGCGGCGGCATCCTGGTGGTGCTGCTCTCCTTCCGCGGCTCCAACCCGGACGGCACCGTCCACGGCGCACCGGCCGCCAAGGCGGAGGAGCCCGGCGACGACGGGGACGGAATCGTTCCAATAATCAACCATATCTCTTTTAAGTTCAATTTCTACACGCCATAAGTGATCAGACGTAACTTCAACATCTG